>NZ_JCBCUZ010000021.1:0-98192 GCF_059862735.1 Pseudomonas sp. MF06569
CATAACGAGCATTCAGCCAAGCCGTTCAAGTGGACAAAGACCGCAGCGGCCATCATCAGCTCGGTACATATGGCAAAGCTGAGTGTGATGAAGAATAAGCTAATGAACTAACCGCTCGAGACACTAGCTACCTTGCTTAAGTACAAGTTCCGCGGCTACACGTTCAACTCAACAGAAAATATGCGCCGCCACGGGTGCCTGACGGGGAGTCATTACTTATGAAGTCACACTCATACGAAGATAAACTTTCAACTACCACCCTCCGAATAGCGCATTATATTTCTAATATACCGCTTAAATTCTTGTCAACTTACAAGCATTCACCACAGAGATGAACCCACCAAATAAAGCGCGTGCACCCGGTCTATCACAAGCACTCAAACCACTTCAGCACACCCTGCACAGCCAAAAAAATCACTACAAATCTTTCTTTAAGTAATCACTACTCCGGATACTAGCGAGCGGAAAAGCTCGACATGTGATATCTCTCGTAGTTTGGAATACAGCGCTTTTTGGCTCTAACATGCTATGATGGCCACTATAATGCCATATTATTAAAACTGTGATCATGGGCACACAAATGCACTTCCGAAAAAACATAAACTCGCTTCGAGCACTTGCGGTTATTTCCGTCGTGCTGTTTCACTTCAAGATTGGAGGATTCGACGGCGGGTTTTCAGGGGTCGATATTTTCTTCGTTATATCCGGCTTCTTGATGACAGGGATCATCGTCAGCGGGCTCCAGAAGCAAAATTTCTCTCTATTAGCGTTTTACGCATCCAGAGCACGCCGAATTGTCCCGGCGCTGCTGACACTGTGTGCGGCGCTGCTGATCTTCGGTTTTATCTATTTCCCCCTTGATGACTACCGGGAACTGATCAGAGCAATCAAAAGCAGCCTGCTCTTCAGCTCCAACTTCATGTTCGCCAAAAGCGGAGGCTATTTCGACGCACCGCTGCACGAGAATTGGCTGTTGCACACTTGGTCGTTGTCGGTCGAGTGGCAGTTCTACATGCTCTACCCCGTGCTGCTGATGGCACTCTACAAGTTCCTGGGCATACACAAGACCAAAACGGCGCTTGTATTGCTCGCGCTAGGGTCGCTGGGCGCATCGGTCTATCTGACCAATACCAATCCGGTTTTTGCGTTCTACATGCTGCCTACCCGCGCCTGGGAACTGATCGTCGGCGGGCTGGTATTCCTGTTCCCGCTGCAACTGAGTAAACGAATCAGCTACACACTTGAAGGGCTCGGGCTCGGCGCAATCCTGCTAAGTATTTTCTGTTTTTCCGAGCAGGACCTCTGGCCGGGATACCTGGCCCTGTTGCCCGTACTAGGCACCGCGCTGGTAATCATCGCAAATACTCAGTCGGCCTTCAGTAATAGTCGCGCCTTGCAGTTCTCTGGAACCATCTCGTACTCCGTGTATCTATGGCACTGGCCGCTAGTCGTGTTCCTATTTACATGCGGGCTGCTAAACAGCTGGCCGCATGTACTGGCGGCGATCGTGATGTCTTTCGTGCTCGGAGCCCTTTCGTTCTACCTGATTGAATCGAAGACAAGAAAAATCATCACGGCACCCCGGACGATCTTCAAATATGCATCCTTTGTCGTGTTGATGGTCGGCTTCGCGGCCATCATCTCCTCCGTCGCCAAGGACCATCCTGGCATTCGGTTTGCTTATGTAGACCTCGGCCAACCCGAATACACCAGCAGCCTCTACACACAAGAGTGCATCTCCAATCCCTATAATGCTGCCGAATGCAAACTGGGCTCAGGCGACGTGTCTGTCATTTTATTCGGTGACAGTCACGCCCAATCGACTGCTGCGGCTGTCCAGGTTGAAAATGGCCAGGCAGCCTTATCCTGGGCCCGCGGGGGCTGCCCAACCCTGCAGAACTTTGCAATGCATGACAAAGATCTGGAGAGCAAATGCCACGGATTCAACAGCGAAAAGCTTCTGGCACTGAAAAACTCACACCAGGGTGTACCCGTCGTTCTGTTCAGTAGAGCAGCCATGTACACCGATACAAGCAGAGGCAATAGTTACCGCGTGTACTTCCCGGGCCAGGAGCACCTGACAGGTCAGTCATTTGCCGATGCATACGCCGCCGAGTACACCAAGGTTGTGTGTGCTATCGCAGAAAATCGTCCTGTGTATATCGTCAAACCGATCCCGGAAATGCCGTTCAATATCTACAAAGGCTTGAACCTGCACAAACGCATTTTCCAGTCCTCATCGGACATCACTGTTTCACTGCAGGACTACGAGCAACGTAATCGCATAGCCAACCACGCCATTGAAGTCGCGGCAAAGCAGTGCAATGCCAAGGTTATTGACCCAACCCCATACCTTTGCCCAAACGGACAATGCATGGGTTCAAGGGACGGTGTACCTCTGTACTACGATGACAACCATCTAGTAGATGCTGGCAATGAGCAGCTGAAAGGGTTGTTCAATGGAGTCATTGAAAAGATTTAAATCTTTCTCATCCTCGATTGAACTGGCACTGGATAGCGACTCGTCCGGGCCGTTTTGGGGATCTGGTAGTTGCCCTCCATAAAAAAGGTCCGCCAACACAGGTTGATTGCGGGCCAACCGGCTTGAACCCCTTGAGCATGAGTTGCGTCCAGTTGACCGCCATGAAGCGACTATAAAACTGGTCGCTTTGCCTTTGGGGTGTCATGCACACGAGTGCCAAGCCTAAGAACAAGCATCGATACCGAGCTCGCACTCACGCAAGGCCGCCCAAGACCTCCTACACCAAACCCGCACCATGCTGCTCGTCAGCCTCTCCCTGCCCACCAACAGCCCGAGAACCACCGCCAACAAGGATTCACTCGATGCACCTCTGACGCGGTCGGCCAAGCCTGATAAGCCCACCGGATGCAGTGGACGAGGAACAGGCGATCATGATCGAGGACCGTATCGAGATGATCAACCTCAGGCTTCAGTCACTGAGCAAGCCACTGGCGACAGAGCCGCAAGTGATTGCCCCCTCACAACTGTCGCGCTATCACACCCGCCCCTGCCTGGAGGAATACGCATTTTCTTGCCTTACCAAATCCCGGACACAAAAAAGCCGGTTAATCCTGAGGATTAGACCGGCTGTTTTGGTGTTGCATATGGTGGGTCGTGTGGGATTCGAACCTACGACCAATTGGTTAAAAGCCAACTGCTCTACCAACTGAGCTAACGACCCGCTTCGTTGTGGGACGTATAATACTGATTTCTAACGAGAATTCAACACCTTGTTCGAAATAAATTCGAAATAATTCAAAAATAACGGGTTGGGTCAATAATTCCGGCTGCTGCGAAGCCTTCCGCACGAAGGCGGCAGCTATCACACTTGCCACAAGCTTGGCCTTGGGCGTCCGCCTGGTAGCAAGAAACTGTCAACGCGTAATCCACACCCAGCTTTGTACCCGCTTGCACAATTTGAGCCTTGCTCATGTTTTGCAAAGGCGCCTGGATTCGAAAACCCTGCCCCTCTACACCGGCCTTTGTTGCCAGGTTTGCCATGACTTCAAATGCTTCAACAAACTCCGGGCGGCAATCCGGGTAGCCGGAGTAATCCACAGCATTGACGCCGATAAAGATATCTCGCGCCTGAAGCACTTCAGCCCAACCCAACGCCAAAGAAAGGAACACCGTGTTGCGTGCGGGTACGTAGGTAACCGGAATGCCTTCACTTGGAGCTTCTGGCACGTCAATCGAAGTGTCGGTCAGTGCCGAGCCGCCAATACCGTCCAGGTTCAGGCCAATGACTTTATGCTCAACCGCCCCCAGATCCCGTGCAACACGCGCTGCGGCATCGAGTTCGGCACGGTGACGCTGACCGTAATCAAAGCTCATGGTGTAGCAGCTATAGCCTTCAGCACGAGCCATGGCCACGACAGTTGCTGAGTCGAGGCCGCCAGACAGCAAGATCACGGCTCTTTTTTCGGTGACAACAGTTTGTTCGGTCATTTCAGCGCCCCGGCTCGTCATTCCACAGATATTTGTGCAGCTGCATTTGCAAACGTACAGGCAGGTTATCCGCCACGATCCAGTCAGCCAGATCACGGGCCGGCAAGTCATGGTGACTCGGCGAAAACAGCACTTCGCCCGCCCGTCGATCCAGACCATACTCAATCAGCTTGGATACCGCCCAGTCGTAGTCTTCCCGCGAACAGATCACGAACTTGACCTGATCATTAGGCGTCAACAAAGCGATGTTTTCGTAGAGGTTGCGATGGGACTCTTTGGAGCCCGGCGTTTTCAAGTCAAGAACGCGGCTAACGCGCGGGTCGACTGCCGAGATGTCCAGCGCACCGCTGGTCTCGATCGAGACTTCGTAGCCAGCATCACAGAGTTGCTTGAGCAGAGGAATGGCATTGGGCTGAGCCAGCGGCTCGCCACCTGTCACACATACGTAACGCGGACGAAAGTCGGCAACTTGCTGGAGGATGTCGTCCAGAGGGCGCACAGTCCCGCCACTGAAGGCGTAAGCGCTGTCACAGTAACCGCAGCGCAAAGGGCAACCGGTCAGGCGTACAAAAACGGTGGGCAGGCCAGCCGTTCGCGTTTCACCCTGCAACGAGTAAAAAACTTCGGTAATTCTCAATGTGTCTTGCATATTCGCCACGGGCGTAACAGCTAAACAGGCTGTCCGCCTCCGTCAGGCACTCCAAAGAATCTGCTCACGCAGGATTAAGAGGAGCGTATTTCATAAAAGGGCGTGGATTCTAACGAAAAAACCCGCGATAGGCGCGGGTTTCTCGATTTAAGCCGGTTAATGCTTACATGCGCTGCAAATCGCGCTGAGCCAGCTGAGCAGCCGAAGTACCCGGATACTGGGCCACTACCTGCTGCAAGATGCCTTTAACCTTGTCTGTGTGACCCAGGCGGCGCTCTACATCAGCAAGCTTATAGAGTGAATCCGGTACTTTCGCATGCTTGGGATACAGCTGACTGACTTTGGCAAATGCCTGGCCAGCGGCCTGCAAATCGCCTTTGGCCAAGTTCACTTCACCCAGCCAGTATTGGGCATTGCCCGCATATTGGCTGTTTGGGTATTTGCGCAGAAAGGCCGTAAATGCCTGGCTGGCCTTGTCGAAATCCTTGGCTTTGATCAAGTCGAAAGCAGCATCGTAATAGAGCTTTTCTTTCGCAGGATCACCTGGTTCCGAACTGGCAGCAGCCTGAGTAGCAGGCGCTGCTGTATTACCGGCGGCGTTAGCACCACCGGCAGAAGAATTATCAGGAGTGGCTGCAGGAGCAATGCCAGCACCAATGCGCCGATCAAGTTCCTGGTATCGCTCCAGGCTTTCTTGTTTCATGCGCGAAACATCATTTTGCAGAACTTCAATCACACCTTGTTGGCGTGCAATCTGCTCCTGCATTTGTTGCAACTGGTTGAACAGCTCGCCCTGTGCCGAGACAGGGGCCGAAACCCCTCCCCCGGCATAGGCGCCGCTCGCACCATAACCCGGTGATGGATAACTCCCCCCGCTATTGTTATAGCCAGAGTTGTCATCGACCACAGGAACCGCAGCCCATGCCGCTAGCGGCATGAGGCTGAGAGTCAGAATAGTTACAGCACGGCGGCACGTTCGCATGACGAATTACTTACGCAGTTCGACGCGACGGTTTTGAGCCCACGACTGTTCGTCGTTGCCAGTAGCGATTGGACGCTCTTTACCGTAGGACACCAGCTCCAGCTGTGCTGGAGAAACGCCTTGCAGTACCAGGTAGCGTTGAACGGCTTTCGCACGACGCTCGCCCAGTGCCATGTTGTACTCACGAGTACCACGGGCGTCAGTGTTACCTTCCAGAACAACGCGAGCGCCGTTAGCTTTCAGGTCTTTAGCATGAACGTCCAGAGCGCGCATTGCTTCTGGTTTCAGGTCCGAAGAATCGTATTCGAAGTAGAAAACAGTGATAGCGCGCAGAGCAGCTTCTTCGCTCAGGGAACCATCAACAGCGCCAGTGTTTGCGCCGTAACCAGCGTTTGGATCAACAGCAGCGCCTTCACCGGCATTGTCGCCGCCTTTGGACGAGCAACCTACAGCTACAGCCATGGCCAGTGCCAGCGCAGCAAATTTACCAAACTTCAGCATTTCCATCGTAAAACTCCTAATGAACCCCAAGTGTTATGTGAAACGTACAGCACCACGTCAGTTCAGGTAAGGGGACCAGGAAGGTTCTCTGACTTCGCCTTGAGCGGTAGGAAGAGGGAGCCTTACGCGTCCATTGATAGACACGAGCATCAAGACTCCCCGGCCCTGCTGGCGGGTGGCGTAGATTACCATGGTGCCGTTGGGTGCAACAGTAGCAGACTCATCAAGGTTGGTATCTGTGAGGATTTTCACGCTTCCACGTTGCAAATCTTGCGCCGCAACACGGAAATTGGTGAAACCGTCCTGACGATGGATCATTACCAGGGTCTTTTCGTCAGCCGAAAGCTTGGGACTGGCGTTGTAGTTCCCGATAAACGTCACGCGCTCTGCGTTACCGCTGCCTACATTGGTTTTGTAAATCTGCGGTTTGCCGCCACGGTCAGAGGTGAAGTAGATGGTAGAACCATCTTTACCCCAGAACGGTTCGGTATCGATTGCCGGGTTGTTGGTGACGCGAGTCAACCCACGGGAAGCCAGATCCATCACGTAGATCTCGGCATTGCCGTCTTTGGACAATACGAACGCCAGCTTGGAGCCATCCGGCGACCATGCAGGCGCACCGTTCAAACCTTCAAAGTTGGTGATTTGCTCGCGACGACCAGTATCAATGTTCTGCACAAAGATACGAGGACGTTTCTGCTCGAACGATACATAAGCGATGCGCTTGCCATCCGGTGCAAAACGCGGCGACAGGATCGGCTCGCGCGACTGCAGCAAAGTAACGGCACGGGCACCATCGTAGTCCGAGCGCTGCAAGGTGTAACGGGTGTTGGTTGCACTTGCACGTTCTGCTGTTACATAAAGCAGGCGAGTTGAGAATGCACCTTTGATGCCCGTCAGCTTTTCAAACGACTGGTCGGAGATGTAATGCGCCATGTCCCGCAATTGTTCAGCCGTTCCCGACACACTGCCAGTCAATACTGGCTGCTCGGTGGCAACGTTGAACAAAGCATATTGCACCTGCAGGCGACCGCCCGCTGGCACGATATTACCGACCATTACGTATTGGGCACCCAGGGCTTTCCAGTCGCGAAAAATGACTTCGCTGGCCTGAGTCGGCAAGCCGATCATGTTCTGCTTTGGAATCGGCGCGTAATAACCCGAGTTACGCAGGTCATTGCCGATGATTTCAGCCATGTCATCCGGCAATACGGTGCCGCCCTGCCAGCCAAAAGGCACTACGGCAATAGGCGTCGCCCGGTCGCTACCGCTGGTGACCAGAATGTTCTTTTCATCTGCTACAGCCATCCCTGCCAAGCAGCAGACGACGACCAGCAGTCCTCGAAAAAGTTTAATCACAAGGCTAGATCCTCAGGTGTGAATGTCATCTTGAATGATCGATAAGGATTAAAATCGCTGGGTTTCATACCCTGCATTTCCGTTAAACGGCCAATGTTCTTGACCGCTGCCACAGCCGAGCTATCGAACGGCCCGTCACCACTGGATTTGGCAACCGTCACAGACGTCACCGTGCCATCTGGCAACATGCCAATTTGCAGCACCACTGTCATGTTCTTGCGCGCCGACGGCGGACGAGCCCACCCTTCTGCTGCACGAGCACGAATCAGGTCATCGAAACTGCCGGCGACCTCATCACCTTGCTCATCTGCCAGAGCTTGCTGGCGTTGCGGCGTGTCGGAAAGCAAATCAGCCAAGGCTTGCGCCTTTTTCTCTTCGGTCGATTTACGTGCTGCTTCTACGGCCTTTTTCTTGGCTGCATCGGTAGCGGCCTTTTTCTTCGCATCTTCGGCGGCTTTCTTCTTCGCCTCGTCTGCTACGGCCTTTTTCTTGGCGTCTTCAGCTGCTTTTTTCTTCGCATCTTCAGCCGCTTTTTTCTTGGCGTCTTCCGCGGCCTTTTTCTTGGCCTCTTCTTCCGCGGCCTTCTTGGCCTCTTCCTCGGATTTTTTCTTGGCTATGTCAGCCAGTTTTTTCTCTTCGGCTTTCTTAGCTTCCGTAGCCTTTTTAGCATCGTCGGCTTTCTTGGCTTCATCAGCCTTCTTGGCTTCGTCTGCCTTTTTAGCTTCGCTCGCCTTGGCTTCGTCAGCTTTCTTGGCTTCTGCAGCTTTTTCGGCAGCCTCTTCTTTCTTTTGTTCCGCGGCTTTTACAGCTTCCTGCTCAACCTTCTTCTGTTCCATCTGCTCGACTTCGGTCTGACGCGCGGCGGATTTCTTCGCCTCACCCGCAATCTTTTGATTGGTCTGAGTGGTCGCCTGACTTTTTGACTTCAGTTGATACAAGGTTGCCTGAACAATCGGTTTTGAAGGCGGCAGATCCGGGGTCATGGCAAAACTGACAAACAGCATGCCAAAAATCAGAACGTGCAGCCCTATCGCCCAGACTGTAGGCCAAAAATAATTTTCAGAGGCGGACGGCTCCCGCTGTTCGCGCATCAGGGAGCCTCGGTTATCAAGCCAACGTTACCGACCCCGGCCTTCTGAAGGCCACCCATAGCACCCATTACCGCGCCGTAATCAACGGTTTTGTCACCGCGAATGAAGACCTGGGTGTGTTTGCCGCCTTCATTGCCTGCGCGAATGATCTTAGTTACAGCGTCAGTCATCTGAGGCAAGGTCATTGCCTTGTCCATCTGCTTATCGGTATCAACTTCACTGCCAAGATTCCAGAAATAGGTCTTGTCAGCCTTGATCGAAATAGTCAGAACCTGAGTGTTGTTGTCTTGCGGCAAAGCCTCGCTGGAGACCTTGGGCAAATCAACCTTCACACCCTGATTGAGCATCGGAGCGGTCACCATGAAGATAACCAGCAGTACCAGCATCACGTCGATGTAAGGCACCACGTTCATCTCGGCAACCGGCTTGCGCTTCTTGCGAGCTCGAGCGATTAAAGCCATTGGAAATTACCTGCTTATTCTTCGCTGGTGTGCACTTTGCGGTGCAGGATCGCCTGGAATTCGTCGGCGAAGGTGTAGTAGCGGCTGATCAGGGTTTCACTGCGAGCTGCAAAACGGTTGTACGCGATAACCGCCGGGATAGCAGCGAACAAGCCGATGGCCGTTGCAATCAGTGCTTCGGCAATACCTGGCGCTACGGTAGCCAGTGTTGCTTGCTGGGCAGTTGCCAGGCCACGGAAGGAGTTCATGATGCCCCATACGGTACCGAACAGACCGATATACGGGCTCACGGAACCTACAGTGGCCAGGAACGGCAAGCTTTGCTCAAGCTTTTCTTCTTCGCGGGAGATGGCGACTCGCATGGCACGTGCAACACCTTCCATCACCGCTTCAGGATCAACGCCCGGCTGCTGACGCAGACGCGAGAACTCTTTGAAACCGGCACGGAAGATTTGTTCAACCCCAGAGTCCGGATCAGGATTGCTGCCTGCCTGACGATACAGCTTCGACAGGTCGATACCCGACCAGAAACGCTCTTCAAAGCTTTCCAGGGCACGTCGACCGGCGCGCAGCATTGTGCTGCGCTGAAAAATCATGACCCACGAGGTAACCGATGCGGCCAGCAGGGTCAACATTACCAACTGCACAACAATGCTGGCATTGCTAACCAAGCTCCACATGGAGGAATGGTCGACGACGTTAGCTTCCACGCTTTATCTCCTGCTCTAAATGTTTACCCGCGCCGCTCACGTCGGCAAAGGCCGTACGTAAAGCTTCGGGAATGGCCCGGGGTTTGAAACTATCGGCGCGCACACAGGCCACCAAAAATTGCCCTTCACAGAGCAACGTTGCATCTGCAGCCCGCCAGACCTGTTGCTTGAAACGCAGACTGGCACGGTTGAGCTCTGTTACTTGCGCACTTACCAACAGTTCGTCGTCCAGTAGCGCCGGTGCGTGGTAACGCGCCTCGCTGGAATGCACGACAAATAACAGGTTCTCACCCACAAGCTCGGACTGGGCAAAGCCCATCTCCCGTAGCCTTTCGGTTCGAGCCCGCTCCATAAATTTTAGATAATTTACGTAATACACGACGCCACCCGCATCGGTGTCCTCATAATAAACGCGACAGCGATGTGCGAATGGCTCTAGCCTGTTTTGCGCGCGCATACTCTAGTGCTTACTCCTCAGGTTGCCAATCCGCCAGACGACTGTTTTTTACGCTTCTTGAGCTTTATGACCCAAGATTTTCAACGCCAGCCCTTGAGACAGCAAAAACCTTAAAAAAATCGGCCGCCAAGGGCTTATTAATCGTCCAGGGCATTCAAAAATTCGTCTACCACAGGCATGTCACCCAGACGGGACGGAATATTCAAACCGAAGTGCAGATACGCATGACGGGTCACAACGCGCCCACGCGGCGTGCGCATGATGTAGCCCTGCTGGATCAGATACGGCTCCAGCACATCTTCAATTGTATGACGCTCTTCGCTGATCGCAGCGGCCAGACTGTCTACACCTACCGGCCCACCATCGAACTTCTCGATCATGGTCAGCAGCAAACGCCGGTCTTGATGATCAAAACCATGCTCATCAACGTCCAACAGGTTCAACGCCAGATCTGCCACCGGCTTGGTGATGTGCCCCTTGGCCCGTACCTCGGCAAAATCTCGCACACGACGCAACAAACGGTTGGCAATCCGCGGTGTACCGCGAGCCCGCCGGGCAATTTCGTAAGCCCCCTCAGGATCGAGTGGCAGACCAAAAATCCTCGCGGAGCGACTGACAATCGTCGCCAGGTCGTCAGTACTATAGAACTCCAGTCGCTGAACAATCCCGAAACGATCGCGCAAAGGGTTGGTCAGCATCCCGGCGCGGGTCGTCGCACCCACCAGGGTAAAAGGCGGCAGGTCTAGCTTGATGGAGCGCGCTGCTGGCCCTTCGCCAATCATGATATCGAGCTGAAAGTCTTCCATTGCCGGGTAGAGCACTTCTTCGACGATGGGTGACAGACGATGGATTTCATCGATAAACAGCACGTCATGGGGCTCAAGATTGGTCAGCAAGGCCGCCAAATCGCCCGGGCGCTCCAACACAGGACCTGACGTGCTTTTAATGGATACCCCCATTTCCTGGGCAATGATATTGGCCAGCGTGGTCTTGCCCAGTCCCGGCGGCCCGAAAATCAGCGTGTGGTCCAACGACTCCGAACGCCCGCGTGCAGCCTGGATAAACAGCTCCATTTGCTCACGTACGGTTGGCTGACCAATATAGTCGGCCAGGCTCAAAGGACGAATTGCCCGGTCCTGAACCTCTTCCCGGTCTCGTCCGCCTGAGGCCGTTATCAAACGATCAGCTTCAATCACTTAAATCATCCCCTTAAGGGCGCGACGAATCATATCTTCACTGCTCAACGTTTTGTCCTTGATTGCCGAAACAGCCTTGCTCGCTTCCTGGGGCTTGTAACCCAGGGAAATCAAGGCACTGACCGCATCACTTTCAGCACTGGCCACCTGTATCGTGGCATCAGGCTGGTTAGGCACCAGGGCGAACATGCTTGGCACCTGCTCCCATGCCTTGAAGCGATCCTTCAATTCGACCAGCAATCGCTCGGCTGTCTTTTTCCCGACACCCGGGACCTTGGTCAAGGCGGACGTATCCTGAGCCTGCACACAACGAACAAGCTCATCGACTTCAAGGCTGGACATTAAAGCCAGGGCCAGCTTTGGACCGACACCGTTGAGCCGGATCAGTTCACGAAAGAAATCGCGCTCGCGCTTGCCTATGAAACCATAGAGCAACTGGGCGTCTTCGCGAACTACCAGATGGGTATGCAGGGTCAGAGGCTCGCCGATGGACGGCAACCGATAGAGCGTGGTCATGGGCACTTCCAGCTCGTAGCCCAGGCCATTTACATCAAGAATCAGGTGCGGCGGCTGTTTTTCAGCCAGAGTGCCGCGCAAGCGTCCAATCACGTTTCAGATCCTTTTCTCTGGCCAGATCAATGGCTGACAAGTAGAACGACAGGGACGCATCATTACAGATGACACCCTGCCAGCAAGCATAATCAGGTTAAAAATCACGTCTCAGAGCCGCAAACGCCCACCACGGCTTCGCGCCGCACCCAAACCGTGGGGCAACAGACTCGAGCGAGTGTGGGCATGACACAAGGCAATTGCCAGCGCATCGGATGCATCGACTTGCGGCTTAGTGGTCAGTTTGAGCAGGTGCATGACCATCATCATCACTTGCTCCTTATTGGCACCACCAGTACCGGCCACAGCCTGCTTGACCTGAGTTGCCGAATATTCGGCGATCTCCAGGCTTTCCTCGGCCCCGGCAACAATCGCCGCACCCCTGGCCTGACCCAGCTTGAGTGCCGAGTCGGCATTGCGCGCCATGAACACCTTTTCGATGCCCATAGTAACGGGGCCATACGTCTGAATAACTTCACGCACCCCACGATAGACAATCTGCAACCGCTCATGCAGTTCGCCACTACCTGTACGAATACACCCCGAAGCCACATACACACAACCACGCCCAGTGTCTCGCACTACGCCATAGCCAGTGATTCGCGAACCCGGATCGATACCAAGAATAAGAGTCATAACGCCTGCAGCTTATGAAGTGACGCCCACCGGCAAATACCCGGACAGCTTAAAGGCAGAAGCCGGAGGTGCACAGCGCCGCGATTGTCGCGACGGAGCACCTCCGGCCTCTTGATTGACGCAGTCAGTGTTCTGCCTCACCAATATGATTCTTTTTTGAAAAGTGGCTGTTGTTGTCAGGCAAGACGCCGCGACGACTCATAGCTGGCTATGGGGAGGGGCGGCAACGCAGCATGGCAACAACAGACGCAGTCAAAAAGGATCAATACTTGCGAGGCAGGACACCAAAGTCTCAGGCAAGCTGTTCCAGGACGGCGTCAGGGATTTCAGCGTTGGAATATACGTTTTGTACGTCATCCAGGTCTTCAAGCATGTCGATCATCTTGAGCACCTTTTCAGCGCCCTCCAGATCAAGCTCGGCACTGGTGGTCGGCAACATGACGATTTCAGCGTCTGTTGGTTTGAATCCTGCAGCTTCCAATGCGTTACGCACGGCATAGAAGCTGGAGAACGACGTGAACACATCGATCGAACCGTCTTCGTTGGTCACCACGTCGTCAGCATCGGCCTCCATCGCAGCTTCCATCAGCGCATCTTCATCGACGCCGGCGGCGTAGGAGATCTGCCCCTTGCGCTCGAACAGATAAGCGACGGAGCCGTCAGTGCCAAGGTTGCCGCCACACTTGCTGAACGCGTGACGCACAGCTGCTGCGGTGCGATTGCGGTTGTCGGTCATGCACTCAACCATCACGGCAACACCGCCCGGGCCGTAGCCTTCGTAGCTCAACTCGACCATGTCGTCGGTGTCTGCTGCGCCTGCGCCGCGTGCGACCGCACGATCAATGATGTCGCGGCTCATATTTGCACCAAGGGCCTTGTCCAGCGCCAGACGCAGACGCGGGTTGGAACCCGGATCACCGCCGCCCTGACGGGCAGCGACGGTCAGTTCACGGATCCACTTGGTGAAAATCTTGCCTTTTTTGGCATCCTGACGCTCTTTGCGGTGCTTGATGTTCGCCCACTTAGAATGACCTGCCATAACGCACTCCGAATCCCTTTAAAAACCTTGCCAGGCCAAGACCTGGCAATAAAAATTCTCGACCCCAAAAACAAAGGCGCACCCGAAGATGCGCCTTTGCAGGTCAGACTTACTCTGCCTTGGCTTGTTCGCGCAAACGAATGTGCAGTTCGCGCAACGCTTTGGCATCTACAACACCAGGCGCTTGTGTCATGACACAGGCAGCGCTCTGGGTTTTCGGGAAGGCAATGACTTCACGAATCGATTGAGCACCGGTCATCAGCATGACCAGACGGTCCAGACCGAAGGCCAGGCCACCGTGCGGCGGTGCGCCGTACTTCAGTGCGTCCAGCAGGAAGCCAAATTTCTCTTCCTGTTCGGCTTCTTCGATACCCAGCAGGCGGAAGACAGCTTGCTGCATTTCCTTGCGATGGATACGGATAGAACCGCCCCCCAGCTCAGTGCCGTTCAAGACCATGTCGTAAGCGCGCGAAATCGCGGTTGCCGGGTTGGCTTCCAGCTCTTCAGGCGAGCACTTCGGTGCCGTGAACGGGTGGTGCAAGGCGCTGAAGCTGCCGTCGTCGTTCTCTTCGAACATCGGGAAGTCGACAACCCACATCGGGGCCCACTCGCAGGTCAGCAGGTTCAGGTCGTTGCCCACCTTGATCCGCAGCGCGCCCAGGGCCTCGCTGACGATCTTGGCCTTGTCGGCACCGAAGAACACGATGTCGCCATCGACTGCGCCAACGCGATCGAGGATCACGTTCAGGTTGGCCTCAGGGATGTTTTTAACGATCGGCGACTGCAGACCTTCCACGCCTTTGGCGCGCTCGTTGACCTTGATGTACGCCAGGCCTTTGGCACCGTAGATACCGACAAATTTGGTGTAGTCGTCGATCTGCTTGCGCGGCATGCTTGCAGCACCCGGAACACGCAGGGCAGCAATGCGGCATTTAGGGTCGTTGGCCGGGCCGCTGAACACCTTGAAGTCGACGTCTTTCAGTTGATCGGCAACGTCAACCAGTTCCAGCGGGTTACGCAGGTCAGGCTTGTCGGAACCGTAACGGCGCATGGCTTCTTCGAAAGTCATGTGCGGGAATTCACCGAATTCCAGATCCAGCACTTCTTTGAACAGGTTGCGGATCATGCCTTCGGTCAGGCCCATGATGTCTTTTTCATCGAGGAAGCTGGTTTCGATGTCAATCTGGGTGAACTCAGGCTGACGGTCGGCACGCAGGTCTTCGTCGCGGAAGCACTTGGCGATCTGGTAGTAGCGGTCAAAACCGGCAACCATCAGCAACTGCTTGAACAGTTGTGGCGATTGCGGCAATGCGAAGAACGAACCGGCGTGAGTACGGCTAGGCACCAGGTAGTCACGTGCGCCTTCAGGCGTGGCACGGGTCAGGATCGGTGTTTCAACGTCCAGGAAGCCGTTTTCGTCGAGGTAACGGCGAATGCTGGTGGTCATGCGCGAACGCAGGCGCAGCTTCTCGAGCATTTCCGGGCGACGCAGGTCGATAAAGCGATAGCGCAGGCGGGTCTCTTCGCCAACGTCGGAGAACTCGTTGAGCGGGAACGGCGGGGTTTCCGCTTCGTTCAGCACTTCAAGCTCGTAACCCAGCACTTCGATCATGCCCGAAGCCATGTTGGTGTTGCCGGCACCGGCCGGGCGCAGACGCACCTTGCCGGTGATCTTGACTACATACTCACTGCGCACACGGTCGGCGACAGCGAAGGTTTCAGCGCGATCCGGGTCGAAAACCACCTGGGCCAGACCATCACGATCACGGATATCGAGGAAAATCACCCCACCGTGGTCACGGCGACGGTGAACCCATCCGCAAAGGGTAATTTCCTGGCCGTCCAGGCTTTCGTTCAGTTGGCCGCAATAATGGCTGCGCATCATGGTAGTGGTTTCACTTCTCGTAATTCGAAATTCGGTGGAGGTCTTGCGCACCGTGGGTGCTGGTAACCTTGCAAGAGCCCGCTTGTGTTCTGACTGCTTTCGCTCAACCTCAGTCGGATTTATCGCCGCCTGCCAGATTCTTTTTCGAGCCTGTCTTGAAGTCTGTTTCATACCAGCCTGTACCGCTAAGGCGGAAACCCGGCATGGACAGCATTTTCTTCAGCTCGGGGGCCTGACAGGCAGGACAATCAACCAGCGGTGCAGCGCTGATCTTTTGAATGGCTTCCAGCTGATGACCACAGGAAGCACACTGGTAATCGTACATGGGCATTGGCGTGTCTCGACAATCCGTTAGCGGCAACCCTTAAGCAGGGCCACACAGCAAAGGCCGAGATTATATCTGGTAAATCGAGCCATTGCAGCCGCATGAACAGCCAGAAGCCCCTAAATGCATCATAAATATTCAACGATTACAAGCCGTCGGGCATGCGCCTGCAGCCGGCCACCGCCTTCAACCCGCAACTATCTGCTGTCGTGTCACTTCCCGAAGGTCGCGGTCAATTGTCAACAAATGCATGACGCAGACGACCCGAATGAACCCGCTGAAGTTTTTCACCCTGCCATGGCGCAGATGCACCTCCAGATCGATATAAGACAGCAGCGTATTTATTGAACAGTTGTTAATACGTTATATATCGGACAACACCTCCCAATACACTTCTTCAAGCCGCAAACAGGTGGCAAAGCCATTCAACAGCACCGAGCGTGATAGTGGCCGGGCCAGGGTCAAGCCAAAATCCAGAATCACAGGATCTACCCTGACTCTTTGCATTAATCTGCGCCCGGGATTTTCTTGCTGAATCAATCGCCCATCGTAAAAGCACTCCATTGCGCACCCTTGGATTTGATTAATCTTTTTTCAAAGAGTTCGCCTCATAAAACGACATGTAAAAATTCTTATCCAGCGGAGCAAACCCACAAGTCTGTAGGAGCGCTCTCGGTACGAGCGGCGAATATGGTCAAGGACGGGACTGGCAGCGCCAGCATCAAATAGCACCGCTCCCTCTACATCCAGACCAGAGGACTACAAGCGTCTAAGACAAGGCTTTCATAACAAGCCGATATTGCCCTAGTCGCAGCGAGCAGCCTCTCTCACAGATAGCCCAATACGCTTAATTTGAGTAGACCCAAGCTTTGCTGTTAAATAGGCAGCGTGTTGCCCAATTTTCGCCTCTGGCGAGGGCGCATAGGCTGATGAACTCACGTGTCCAGCGCCTCCATTTTTTCTGAAGCGAACCGTGTGCAATCAGCTCTTCCTTGCGATCTATCTTAATGTGAGTCATTGAAATGTTGAAAATCGTCCACCTGATAACGGGTGCAGCGGCTTTGCTGCTGTCCTTTATTCCCAGCCTGCAACCCGAAGCCTTACCTTACCTACAACATCCTGATGCCCTTTACCTGGCGTTTTTTGGCCTGCTGAACCTGACACTGGCCCCAGTCATTCCGTTCTGGAATAAAGGCCCGCGCCACCAACTGCAGAACCTGGTCAGCGCCCTGCTGGTGCTTTCCGTTGTTCTGCAAACACTGACCCTGTTCGGCCTGCTACTGCCGATCGGTGACCAGCCAGCTGTACTTCTGGGCCTGACACCTGCCGTTGTTGCCGTGCTGCTTCATCTGGCTGTCAGCTTCTACAAATCTTCACCTTCGTCGTCCTCGCAAAACTATGACATGACCAACCGCGATACCGGGACCGTCAAGTGGTTCAACACCTCAAAGGGTTTCGGCTTTATCTCCCGCGATTCCGGCGATGATATTTTTGTTCACTTTCGCGCCATTCGCGGCGAAGGCCACCGTGTTCTGGTGGAAGGACAACGTGTCGAGTTTTCGGTGATGAACCGCGACAAGGGCCTGCAAGCAGAAGATGTGATTGCTGCATTGCCGCGCCGCTGATTCAGCGCTGAAAAAAAACCGCGATCAGCCTGGCTGAATCGCGGTTTTTTATGCCCGCACAAAACAATCAATAGTGCGGTGGCGGAGCCTCTTCTTCAAATGACTCGAACTGCCCGCCCATTTCCTCCTGGCGCTTGAGCAAGGCTGCCATCTGCATCTGCAGACGATCCACTGCATTCTGCTGGGCCACCAGCACATCATTCAGTGCCTGAATGGTGTCATCCTGAAAAGCCAAGCGGCTCTCAAGGTCCATCACTCGCGCTTCAAGCGTCACGATCAACCCTCCGAAATAGTAAAACTTGCGTCAACAGCCGACGCCAGCCTGTCCCGGACAGCACGTACATCTGCCGGCGCATACGGCTTTGCAGGATGCTTGCCCCATACCGGACCTGGCCATGCCACATCAGTCTGGTAACGAACAATCACATGCATATGCAACTGACTGACGACATTACCCAGTGTGGCAACGTTCATTTTATCCGCAACGTACAACTCTTTCAGCACCCGCGCCAAAGCCGTGGTTTCAGCCCACATCTGCTGCTGATCGGCGTCATCCAATTGAAACAATTCGCTTATACCCTCGCGCCGCGGCACCAGGATAAACCAGGGGTAATTTGAATCATTGGAAAGCAGCAAGCGGCACAAGGGGAAGTCCCCTATCAGCCAGGTATCCTCTTGAAGACGTGTATCCAAAGCGAACACTGGGAGCTCTCCTGTTTGACCGTTCATTTCAGCACAACCCGGCACCGGGTGACATTCACCGCAGGCCAGATGACAGAAACCAAGGATACCCTTGATTGCGACCGGCATCACGCTGCCAACCGTACATGCCCGGGTGAAATGCCTGGCTGCACGCCCAATCAACAGCACACGAACACTTGTGCACCAAAACGGCACAAAACGGATGCTTTTAGTGCGCCAAAACGTCACCTGCCACCCCAGTGGGTGTTAACCGGTAACGCTTTCGGCGTACATCGAGGACAAGAACGACTCCTTGCAACAAAAAACAACACCTTGTGCGCAGCCTTATCGCCGTTTGACCCAAGCAAGATCAGGCCTCACAACTCAAAAACGCACAATATTATTTATTTTTCATCTGCCCAGGCGTTTGAGCATGCTTGTTGCATACACCTTTAACACAGTCGCCAGGTCTGAGCAGGAGCACAGCAACCTGACGATAAATAACAATAGTTACGCCGTAGGAATTTGGATCTTTCATTGTAGGCAACGCGAAATCAAGTATTTGCCCGCACTGAAAAACAGCACTGGATAGAGGCTGAAAAACAGCTCTAAGCTGCGCGTCAGCGACATGCGAGGTGCCATTTGCGACATAGCTGTAAAGAAGCTGAAAGCTTATGAGCGCAAGTATCGCCAATATTGCCGGCGTGATATAAGTTTGCGCCGACACAAAAAGAAAGAGCCGCCCAGATAATAAACCAAGGTGGGGCGGCAGTACTCTTCCTAAAAACCAAAGGAGCAAATCACGATGCGCGTGATGAAGTGGAGCATGATCGCCCTGGCTGTATCAGCCGGTACTACGCAGTTCGCAATGGCCTCGTCCCAGGACGACGCAAAAGGTTTCGTTGAAGACAGCACGCTGACTTCCAAAACCCGCATGCTGTACATGAACCGCGACTTCCGTAACGGCGCTGGCAACAAGCAGCAGGCCGATGGCACGTTCAAAAGCGGCTACCGTGAAGATTGGGGTCTGAGCGAGCTGCTCAACTACCAGTCCGGCTTCACCCAAGGCACTATTGGTGTCGGTGTTGATGCCTTCGCCATGGGTACTGTACGCCTGGACGGCGGCGCTGGTCGCCAGGGCAACGATCTGTTCGCCAGCAAAAGCGACGGTTCTCCGGAAGATACCCAAGGTAAAATCGGCGGCGCGGTCAAATTCCGCCTGTCCGACACTGAGCTGAAATACGGCAACCAGTTCGTCGCCAGCCCGGTTTTCTCCACTGACGACAGCCGTCTGCTGCCAGAGGTCGCTACCGGCACCCTGATCACCAGCAAGGAAATCAAAGGCCTGGAGCTGAACGCAGGTCGCTTCACCGCACTGAGCTCCCAAACCGGCATGGCCCGTGACAGCATCAACGGCAAGGGCGAGCCAGGCCTGACCGCCGCCAATATTGCCGGCGCAACCTACCAGTTCACTGACAACTTCGTCGGCGGCATTGCCGCATCCGATGTTGATGACTACTTCAAGAAGCAGTACATCAACCTGAACTACACCCTGCCAATCGCAGAGTCTCAAGCCCTGAACTTCGACTTCAACGGCTACAGAACTTCCAGCCAGGGCCAGGAACGTGCTGGTGACGTGGACAACAAGATCTGGAGCCTGGCAGCCGCCTACAGCCTGGGTGCCCACAAGTTCACCATCGCTCACCAGCGCTCTACCGGTGACAGCGCTTACTACTACGGCGTAGACGGCAACGGCACCATTTTCCTTGCCAACTCCGTGCAATACTCCGACTTCAAACAGCGTGACGAACGTTCCTGGCAGGGTCGCTACGACCTGAACATGGCCAGCTACGGCGTGCCAGGTCTGAGCTTCATGGCGCGCTACGTGAAAGGTGACAACATCTCCACCAGCACGGGCGAAGGCAAAGAGCACGAGTTCGACTTCGAGACCAAATACGTATTGCAGGAAGGCCCGGCCAAAGACCTGTCCTTGCGTCTGCGTAGCGCGGTTTACCGCACCAACGGCAACAACAGCGTGAACGGCACAGACAACAACGACGTACGTATCATTGCCGAGTACCCACTGAACATCTTGTAACCAAGGCCTTAGGGCTCTAGTTGCAAACACACTGTTTAGTGAAAGCCACGCACCTGTCTCAGGGCGTGGCTTTTTATTGGCCGACATAAAACCAAGTTATATAGCAAGCTAACTAACAACATCGAATGCAACTAATTATCAGTTATGCATATGTGTCCGATCTTGCATTCGCAACGGCGACCACAAGCGACAAAAACAATTAAAGGGGCATTCGCCCCTTTAATTGTTTACCCGTACCCGACTCAACTATCAGATGCAGTGTCCGGCCTTATTCCGCAGCCACTTCCTGAACCACACGAACTACACGCTGTGGGAAAGGAATATCAACACCTTCGGCTTTCAAGCGATCACGGGAGTGCTCGTTAAGCATAAACAGCACATCCCAGTAATCCGGCGTGTTAACCCAAACACGCAGCGACATGGTGATCGCACTTTCGCCCAGGGCAGTCACCACCACAACAGGAGCAGGATGTTTCAGCACGCGCGGGTCATCGGCCAGCGCCAGCAACACTTCACGCACCTTCTGCAGATCCGCCTCGTAGTCCACGCCCACATCAAACACCACCTTGCGTGTCGGCTGACGGTTGTAGTTGGTGATGATGCCGTTGGACAGGTTGCCGTTTGGCACGATAACGGTTTTGTTGTCACCGGTGCGTAGCACCGTGTGGAAGATTTGAATGCTGTCGACAGTCCCGCTCACACCCTGTGCTTCAATCCAGTCACCGATCTTGAACGGGCGAAACAACAGAATCAGCACCCCGCCGGCAAAGTTGGCCAGGCTGCCCTGCAACGCCAGGCCAATGGCCAGACCTGCCGCACCGATGGCCGCGACAAACGAGGTGGTCTGAATACCAATCATCGAGGCAACGCTGACGATCAACAGCACCTTGAGAATGATATTGGCCAGGCTGCTGATAAAGCCCTGCAGCGCAAGATCGGCCTTCCTCAATGCCAGCAACTGACCGATCTTGGTCGTCAGGCGATTAATCAGCCACCAGCCTACAGCCAGCGTAACCAGTGCCAGCAGCACACGACTTCCGTACTCCATGATCATCGGAATCCAGGCCTGCGAGGCCTTGATCAAGTGATCGACTTCAGTGTTCAAATCCATTTACATCTCCTCACGCCATTACCTGCCAGCGTCATTTATTCAGCAAAACGATCAAGCCACCCTGGCAGCTCAATCGTTTCTGCAACGCCCGGGAAAATCGGACGTCAATGATCGCCAGAGGTTCCCCGGGCGATGATCAGTCGCGGAAGTTGTTGAACTGCAGAGGCATGTCGAACGTTTTGGCACGCAACGCAGCAATGGCTTCTTGCAGGTCATCACGCTTTTTGCCGGTGATACGCACTTGCTCGCCCTGAATGGCGGCCTGAACCTTGAGCTTGGCGTCCTTGACATGAGCGACGATCTTTTTCGCCAGCTCTTTATCAATACCTTCCTTGAGCACGGCTTCCTGCTTCATCAGTTTGCCCGAAGCGTAAGCGTCCTTGACCTCAAGACACTGAACGTCGATCTTGCGCTTGACCAGTGCCAGCTTCAGGATCTCGATCATGGCTTCGAGCTGGAAGTCGGCTTCAGCGGTCAAGTTGACCGTCAAATCCTTTTCCTTGAACTCGAAAGTACCCTTGCCCTTGAGGTCATAACGACGGTCCAGCTCCTTGACGGCGTTCTCGACGGCGTTGGTGACTTCGTGCTTGTCCAGTTCGGATACCACGTCGAACGACGGCATGTAATTTCTCCAATAATAAAGGGCGTGCTCAACACAGATGGAGCACGCCTGGCCTGACAGTTAAAATGCGCGGGCATTATAGCGGTTCTTCGTCTTCATTCACTTGTGAGCTCACATGCCAGATTCGGCTATCCCACAAACTCCCCCAAACGCACCGGCACATGCTGGAACGACCTGGCACATTTTAGGTGCAGGCAGCATGGGAATGCTGTGGGCAACACGGCTGGCACGCGCCGGCCTGCCCGTCACCCTCATCCTGCGCAATGATGACCGCCTGCAAGCCTATAAAGCCGCGCAAGGGTTAACCCTGATTGAAGGCGAAGATTCGCAACAATGGGCCATCAGTGCGCAAACACCTGAAACCGACGAGCCGATTCAGCATTTATTGGTCACATGCAAGGCATACGACGCCGAGCAGGCCGTCAAGCAGATAGCCGGACGCCTGACCCCGGATGCCGAACTGATCTTGTTGCAAAATGGCCTCGGCAGTCAGCAGGCCGTTGCCGCGCAGGTGCCCCATGCGCGCTGCATCTTCGCCTCCAGCACTGAAGGCGCCTATCGCGATGGCGACTGGCGCGTAGTATTTGCCGGGCGTGGTCATACCTGGTTGGGCGACCCCCGGCAGGGCCCTGCCCCACAATGGCTAACAGCGCTTGAGCTCAGCGGTATCAGCCACGAATGGAGCCCGAATATTCTGAGCAGGCTGTGGCGCAAACTGGCCCTGAACTGTGCGATCAACCCACTGACGGTGCTCCATGATTGCCGCAACGGCGGCTTGCAAGCCCATGATGCAGAAGTGAGCACCCTGTGCGCCGAACTCAGCGCCTTGCTGAAACACTGCGGCCAGGCACAAGCCGCTATCGACCTAGCCACCGAGGTTCACCGAGTAATCCAGGCCACGGCCAACAATTACTCATCGATGCATCAAGATGTCAGCCAGGGCCGACGCACCGAAATCGGTTACTTGCTGGGCTACGCTTGCACAGCCGCCCGCAACCGGCAGTTCGCCGCAGCGCATTTGCATGATCTGCACCAACGCTTGAGCAAACACCTGCGCCAGCGCGGATTGCCCTGCAACTGAGGGCCGCGCTACCCTGGCCTTGTGTTTTTTATCAAATGGCCATCTCATGCCCTTGCGCCAGCGCCTTGAAAACCTCCCGGTAGGCCAGAAGTTGCTGGCCGCCCTGCTCGTCTTGCTGGCCACCGTATTGTTGGTGGCTAACTTGACGTTTATCAGCGTGGCGTACTGGATTTCCCACGAGAGTACCGCTCCTCAAGCCCTGCAAACCCTGGGCAAGCTGACTGCAAACCCTGACCTGATCACCCACGCGCTGGACTCGCCGCAGAGCGCCAAAGCGCTGCTCAACGAGATCGGCAGCTACGCCCCCCTGCGTGCAGCGGCGGTGTATGACAGCGCGGGTAACCTACTGGTGCAATTGCAGCATGGCGAACACCTGCCGCTCCCGGAGCACTATCGCCAGCTTGAGGCCTGGAGCCTTACCGAACTGCGCAGCCATCAAATCACCCACCTGCACAACGGCGACCAACCGCCCGGGCATCTGCTGCTGATCGCCAGCAGCGAACTGCCGATGGCGTTCTACACCGGCACGCTTACGGCCAGCCTGGGCATCCTGGTATTCAGCGTCTTGCTCTGGTTCATGGTGGCCAGCCAGATCAAGCGCCTGATCACCCAGCCCATTCACCACCTCGAAGAATTGTCTCGTCAGGTTACCCGCGAAGAAAACTACGCATTACGCGCAGCGCCCGGCAACAATGATGAAATCGGCAGCCTGGCCGAGGCATTCAACACCATGTTGTCGCGCATTGAAGTACGCGATCAAGAGCTCAAGCGCGCACGTGACGAGGCCCGCCAGGCGTACGATCAAGCGCAGTCGCTGGCCGAAGAAACTCGCAACACCAATCGCAAACTGGAGCTGGAAGTCCAGGTACGCAGCAAAATAGAGAAGAAACTCACCGGCTTTCAGAACTATCTCAACTGCATTATCGGCTCCATGCCTTCTGCACTGATTGCACTGGACGAAAAGCTCTATGTGACCCAGTGGAACCAGGAAGCCAGCGCCCTCTCCGGTACACAACTGGATGAAGCGTTAAACAAGCCCATAGAGTTGGCATTTACACCTCTCAAGCCGTTCCTGCCGCAACTCAAGGACACGATTGAGCACCATCAGGTCGCAAAAATCGAACGGGTTACCTGGGCTCAGGGCGAAGACGCCCGCCATTATGCCTTGACCTTCTACCCGCTCATGGGCGGTGGTGGGCGCGGCGTGGTGATCCGTATCGATGACATCACCCAACGCCTGTCGCTGGAAGACATGATGGTGCAATCCGAAAAAATGCTCTCCGTTGGTGGCCTGGCTGCCGGCATGGCTCACGAAATCAACAATCCGTTGGGGGCCATCCTGCATAACGTGCAGAACATTCGCCGACGCCTGTCCAGCGACTTGCCCAAGAACATCGAACAAGCCGGGCAGACCGGCATAGACCTGGAGGTGGTTAATCACTACCTGCAGGCCCGGGAAATCCCGCAATTACTTGATGGTATTCAACAGGCCGGGGCACGTGCCGCGAAAATCGTCACACACATGCTCAGCTTCAGCCGCCGCAGCAATCGCCAGATGAGCCCCTGTGATCTGTCGGCCCTGATTGATCAGGCTCTGGACATCGCCAGCAATGATTTTGACTTGACCATTGGCTTTGACTTCATGGGGCAAGCCATTGTCCGCCAGTTCGACCCGCAACTGGGGCCGGTTCCCGTTATCCCCAACGAACTGGAACAAGTATTGCTCAACCTGTTGAAGAACGCCGCCCAGGCCATTCATCAACGTGGCTACCAGAGCGAGCCGGGGCGCATAACCCTGCGCACCAGACTTAACCCGCCCTGGGCGGAAATACAGGTGGAAGACAATGGGGTAGGCATGCCCGAGGCTGTTCGCAAACGAATTTTCGAACCCTTCTTCACCACCAAGGAAGTTGGTCAGGGCACAGGGCTTGGCCTGTCCGTGTCGTACTTCATCATTACCAACAACCACAAGGGCCAAATGGAAGTGCACTCAGCTCAGGGCCAAGGCACCTGCTTTACCCTGCGCCTGCCTTTGGCCGGCAACCAGCCGACCTCCCCCGAACCAACCAACGTGGAACTGTAAACATGGGCTTTCGCTTATCGAAAATTTACACCCGAACCGGCGACAAGGGCGAAACAGGGCTTGGCGACGGCCGCCGCGTTCCCAAGGATCACCCGCGTATAGAGGCCATCGGCGAAGTCGATACGCTGAACAGTCAGGTCGGCCTGCTGCTGGCCGGGCTTATTGAGCACAGTGCGCAGAATCCGGGCCTTGGCGAGCTGATTGAAGTACTTGAACCTTGTCAGCACCGCTTGTTTGACCTGGGGGGTGAATTGGCGATGCCGCAATACCAGGCACTCAACGCGGCTGAGATCGAACGGCTTGAAGCCGCGATCGATCGCTGGAATGAGGAGTTGGGGCCGCTGGAGAACTTCATACTGCCAGGCGGTTCGAGCCTGATTGCCCAGGCCCATGTTTGCCGCAGCCTGGCGCGCAGCGCCGAGCGTCGCTGCCAGCAGCTCAATGCACTGGAGCCACTGGCAGGTGTGGGGCTGGCGTACATCAATCGCTTGTCTGACTTGCTGTTTGTCGCCGCGCGCTTGATTGCCAAGCGCCAGGGAGTTACCGAGATCCTCTGGCAGGCGGCAGCTAAACCAAAGGCTTGATGAAGTTCATTTGTAGTCGTTGACGAGTAGAACGAGGCTGCGTCCGACGACGCAGTCGTCGTAAACCCAATAGACGCGGTAGCTCTGAAACACCGAGCCGCATGGTTTTACGACTGCTGCGCAGCCGAACGCAGCCTCGTTCTACTCGTCAGCTGCTACAGAGCGCGTATGACGCCGCTGGACGCGCAACAGCCTCCAGATTACATCAAACCTGCGGCCAGAACGCCCGAATACCCGCCACGCCCTGGGCTCCGATCTGCCACGCCTGCGGACGATCATCAGGACCGAGCCCACCCAGCAAAAATACCGGCTTGCTGAAATTGGCAATCAGTTGCTGCGCCTGCTCCCAACCCAGTGGTTGTGTATCCGGGTGAGTCTGGGTCGCCAGCACCGGCGACAGGGTCACAAAGTCCACATCCATCAGTTCAGCCAGCGCCAGTTCTTCGGCGTTATGACATGAAGCGGCCAGCCAGCGGTCTTTGGCTAATGGCCGGCCCTTGGCGGCGTACTTGCGCAGTTGCGCGGCGGTCAGATGCCAGCCGGCCGAAGGGAAGTCCCCCAACCACTCCAGCGGCCCCTTGAGCATCAACTGCGCTTTGCCAGCACACAGGCCGGTCGCATCCACAGCCAGGTCACGGTATTTGGGGTCGTATCCATTGGGTGCACGCAGCGAAACCAGCTTGATCCCGCCAGCAATAGCCTTCTGGATGCCACGCAACAGCTCTGGGGTTTGAAGGCCATCCGGAGTAATCAGGTACTGATCGGGCAAGCGGGCAGCCGCCACAATGGGCTGGTTGGCTTCAGGGAACGTGTAGTCCAGCAACTCGCGCTGACTGACCCAGGCCAATGGCTGACCTTCTACACCATGAGGTTCGCCGGTAAACGCCGAAACTTCCCACACGTCCAGCAGAACCTGCTTGTCGGGGTAGTCATGCTGAACCTTGATCAAAGGCCGGGCTGCCTTGACCACAATGCCCAGTTCTTCTTTCAGCTCGCGCGCCAATGCCGCTTCGACCGACTCCCCGGCCTCGACCTTGCCGCCGGGAAACTCCCACAGACCGCCCTGATGCTGAGTGTCGGCGCGACGAGCGATCAGAATATTGCCGTCTGTGCCTCGGATAACGGCCGCAGCCACATGAACTCGTTTCACCCTTGTACTTCCTCTAATCCGGCCTGTTGCCAGGCTTTGAACGCAGGCCATTGGTAAATGGCGTCGATATACGCTTGATCTTCTGCTGACAGCTCCACGCGATAAGTACGCAGGCGCACGGCCACCGGCGCGAAAAACGCATCAGCCACACTTAACCGTCCAAAGAGGTACGGCCCGGGCTCGGTAGCCACGGCACGGCACTCCGCCCACAGGGCAGTGATGCGTTCGATGTCGGTCTGGGCCTCGGCCGGCATGAGTACCAGCGCTTGATCATGGCTCAAATCAAATGGCAGGTTGCCTCGCAAGGCAAAAAAACCGCTGTGCATTTGCGCACACGCCGACCGTGCCTGCGCCCGCGCAGCAACGTCTGCCGGCCATAATTGGCCCGCAGGGAAGCGTTCATTGAGGTATTCGGCAATCGCCAATGAATCGGCGATGGTGCCATGTTCGGTCTTGAGCAACGGTACTTTGCCCGTTGCCGAGTGTTGCAGGATCAGTGCCCGGGTATCCGGTTGACCCAGTTTTATCAGTGTCTCAGTGTAGTGAGCACCCGCCAGATCCAGCGCCAATGCGCCACGCAGGGACCACGATGAGTGCAACTTGTCGCCAATGATCAGGTGAAGGCTCATACACGGACACCTTGAAAAATAGGGGGAAGATCTGATGCCCTCAAGGCATCACGGTGCTGCCTGCGCAGGATCGGCTGACGGCCCCGTGATGTCGAGACGACTTAGGTACGGTACTCGGCGTTGATTTTCACGTATTCGTGGGACAGGTCAGTGGTCCAGATGGTCTCGCTGCAGGCACCACGACCCAGCTCGATGCGGATGGTGATTTCTTCGCGCGCCATCACTGCCGAGCCCTGTTCTTCGGTGTAAGTGACCGAACGGGCGCCGCCGCTGGCAATGCACACTTCACCGAGGAACACATCGATCTTGCTGACGTCCAGATCCGGCACGCCAGCGCGGCCGACCGCAGCCAGAATACGACCCCAGTTCGGATCAGAGGCAAACAGCGCAGTCTTGATCAATGGCGAGTGAGCAACGGTGTAGCCCACGTCCAGGCATTCCTGATGATTGGCGCCGCCATTCACTTCAACGGTGACAAACTTGGTAGCACCCTCACCGTCACGCACGATGGCCTGTGCCACTTCCATGCAGACCTCCAGCACCGCCTGTTTCAACGCGGCAAACAGCGGGCCGCTGGCTTCGCTGATTTCAGGCAGGGCAGCCTTGCCGGTGGCAATCAGCATGCAGCAGTCGTTGGTTGAGGTATCGCCATCGATAGTGATGCGGTTGAACGACTTGTTCGCACCGTCAAGCAACAGGTTTTGCAACACGTCGCGAGCAACTTTGGCGTCAGTGGCGATATAGCCCAGCATGGTGGCCATGTTTGGACGAATCATGCCCGCACCCTTGCTGATGGCGGTCACGGTGATGGTCACGCCTTCGTGCTCAAACTGGCGGCTGGCACCCTTGGGCAGAGTGTCGGTGGTCATGATGCCGGTTGCAGCTTCAGCCCAGTTGTTCTCGGACAGATCGTCCAGGGCGGCCTGCAGTGCGCCTTCGATCTTCTCGACAGGCAGCGGCTCGCCAATCACCCCGGTGGAATACGGCAGCACGGCACTGGCATCGACGCCAGTCAGCTCAGCCAGCCTGGCGCAGGTACGGGTTGCAGCGATCAGCCCCGGCTCACCGGTACCGGCGTTAGCATTACCGGTATTGGTCAACAGATAACGTACCGGGCCTTGCACACGTTGTTTGGCCAGGATCACGGGCGCTGCGCAAAACGCATTGAGGGTGAACACACCCGCCACGCTGGAGCCTTCGGCGCAGCGCATAACCACCACGTCCTTGCGCCCTGCGCGCTTGATACCGGCAGAAGCGATACCCAGTTCAAAACCGGCCACCGGGTGCAAAACAGGCAAAGGACCAAGACCAACAGCCATGACGCGCTCCTAAAAATGTTCTGTGCCCCGCCGCAAAAGGACGGGAATTCAATGGTAAAACGCCGCGACGGCTAATGCCGGTCGCGGCGCAGGTGTTTCAGCAGTTGAAGCGGGCTTTAGTTGATTTGCCCGTGACAGTGCTTGTATTTCTTGCCCGAGCCGCAGTAGCAGAGTTCGTTGCGACCCAGCTTTGGCTCGTTACGAGCAGGCTCGGCAACCACGTCAGCCACATCGGCGCCTTCCAGCACCTTGGCCAATGCGTCTGGCTGATCAAGGCCCGGCGCTTCGGCATGCTGGAACTGCAAACGCGAAGCCAGGTCTTCAGCTTCCTGACGCAGGCGTGCTTCTTCGGCTTCAGGGTCTTCGCGACGAACCTGTACATGTGACAAAACACGAATCGAATCGCGCTTGATCGAATCAAGCAGCTCGGAGAACAGGTTGAACGACTCCCGCTTGTACTCCTGCTTCGGGTTCTTCTGTGCATAACCGCGCAAGTGGATACCGTGACGCAGGTGATCCATGGTCGAAAGATGGTCTTTCCACAGGTCATCCAGTACGCGCAGAACAATTTGTTTCTCGAACGTGCGCAGCGCTTCAGCACCGGCCTGATCTTCTTTTTCGCTGTAGGCAGCAATCAGCTCGTTCAGCAGCTTCTCGCGCAGGGTTTCTTCGTACAGGTGATCATCTTCGTCGAGCCATTGCTGGATCGGCAATTTCACGCCAAAGCCGCTTTCGATGGCAGCTTCCAGGCCTTTGACGTCCCACTGCTCCGGCAACGATTGCGGCGGAATGTGAGCGCTGATGGTGCTGTCGAGGACGTCCTTGCGGAAGTCTGCGATGGTTTCACCGATGTTGTCGGCTGCCAGCAACGTGTTACGCATGTGATAAATCACTTTACGCTGTTCGTTGTTGACGTCATCGAACTCCAGCAATTGCTTACGAATGTCGAAGTTGCGACCTTCAACCTTGCGCTGCGCCTTTTCGATCGCGTTGGTCACCATGCGGTGCTCAATCGCTTCGCCAGACTGCATGCCCAGGGCTTTCATGAAGTTCTTCACCCGATCAGAGGCAAAGATGCGCATCAGGCTGTCTTCAAGCGACAGGTAGAAACGACTGGAACCTGCGTCACCCTGACGACCGGCGCGACCACGCAACTGGTTGTCGATACGGCGCGATTCGTGACGCTCGGAAGCGATCACATGCAGGCCACCCGACTCCAGCACTTGCTGGTGACGCTTTTGCCAATCGGCCTTGATCTGTGCGATCTGCTCAGGCGTCGGATCTTCCAGGGAGGCGACTTCCACTTCCCAGTTGCCGCCCAACAGGATGTCAGTACCACGACCCGCCATGTTGGTAGCGATGGTCAGCGCACCCGGACGACCGGCCTGGGCAATGATCTCGGCTTCTTTTTCGTGGAACTTGGCGTTCAGAACCTTGTGCTCAATACCTTCCTTATTCAGAAGGTTGGACATGTGCTCGGAGGTTTCGATGGTCGCTGTACCCACCAGCACTGGACGGCCTTTGGCCATGCAGTCCTTGATGTCAGCCACAATCGCCGCGTACTTCTCATCGGCGGTGAGGAACACCAGGTCGTTGAAGTCCTTGCGCGCCAGTGGCTTGTTCGGCGGGATAACCATCACCGACAGACCATAGATCTGGTGGAATTCAAACGCTTCGGTGTCCGCAGTACCGGTCATGCCCGACAGCTTGTTGTACAGACGGAAGTAGTTCTGGAAGGTCGTCGTAGCCAGGGTCTGGCTCTCTGCCTGAATATTCAGGCCTTCCTTCGCTTCGATAGCCTGGTGCAGGCCTTCGGACAAACGACGACCCGGCATGGTACGGCCAGTGTGTTCGTCGACCAGCAATACCTGACCGTCTTCAACGATGTATTCAATGTTGCGATTGAACAGCTTGTGAGCACGCAGCGCGGCGTACACATGGGTCAACAGGCCCAGGTTGTGTGCCGAATACAGGCTCTCGCCTTCTGCGAGCAAGCCGATCTGGGTCAGCATGTCTTCAACAAACTGGTGACCGGCTTCGTTCAGTTCTACCTGGCGAGTCTTTTCATCAATGGTGAAATGACCTGCCTTGGTAACTTCACCTTCGACTTCCTCGACGTGCATCTCAAGGCGCGGGATCAGTTTGTTGATTTCGGTGTACAGCTTGGAACTGTCTTCGGCCTGACCGGAGATGATCAGCGGAGTACGGGCTTCATCGATCAGGATGGAGTCGACTTCGTCGATCACGGCGAAATTAAGCTCGCGCTGGAATTTTTCTTCCATGCTGAAAGCCATGTTGTCGCGCAGGTAATCGAAGCCAAACTCGTTGTTGGTACCGTACGTGATGTCGGCGGCGTAGGCTTCACGCTTCTCTTGAGGCGGCTGGAACGGCGTTACAACACCGACTGTCAGGCCCAGGAATTCGTAAAGAGGACGCATCCAGTTGGCATCGCGGCGAGCCAGATAGTCGTTCACGGTGATGACGTGAACGCCTTTACCCGACAGCGCGTTGAGGTAAACCCCAAGGGTCGCGACCAAGGTCTTGCCTTCACCAGTACGCATTTCAGCGATCTTGCCTTCGTGCAAGGTCATGCCGCCGATCAACTGAACGTCGAAGTGGCGCATGCCCATGACACGCTTGCCTGCCTCACGGCATACCGCGAAAGCTTCCGGCAACAGTTGGTCGAGGGTCTCACCTTTGGCTATGCGGGCCTTGAACTCTTGGGTCTTGGCGCGCAATTGCTCATCGGTCAGGGCAACCATCTGCTCTTCGAAGGAATTGACGACCTGTACTGTCTTGAGCATGCGTTTAACTTCGCGCTCGTTCTTGCTTCCAAAAAGTTTCTTTAACAAAGGCGCAAACATATCGGCAGGATCTTCCACACATAGGGATGGAGGGCGGCCCCGAGAGTCGCCCGAGCAGCCCTGATGGCCGCATGCGAACGAGCATTCTACCCGGAAACGGCGGTGAGGAAAGTGGCGTTATTCCACGATACTGGTACAGCGTTGTGAAGGGGCTTACATAAAATAAGGGCTTTTTGCTGAACTTCAAGGCATAAGAACAAGAAGTTACTCATTGATTTCATGAATAAATGTTCATGACCCTTGATCTGAGCGAGTGAAACCGGCGGTTTCTGCTAAGATTGCGGCTCTGCTTTCTCAGGTGTTTGAACATGGCATTTCGCCCACATCCAGCACGGGCACCCTCCGTTCTGCTCCGCGAGGCCAAGCCCCTAAAAGCCATTTTTGGTCATGCAAAGCGTCTGGCGCACCTGCAGCGCTTGCTTGAAAGCCAGCTCCAGCCAGCCGCACGCGAGCATTGCCACGTCGCTTCGTGGCGTGAAGGCAACCTGTTGCTAATCGTGACTGACGGCCACTGGGCCACTCGCCTGCGCTATCAGCAAAAACGCCTGCTGCGCCAACTGCAGGCATTTGACGAGTTCGCCAGCCTGACCCGGATTCTCTTCAAAGTGCAGCCGCCCACAGTGCAGGCCAAGGTTGCGGGGCATACGCTGGATTTATCCGAGGATGCCGCCCAGACCATCCAGGCAACGGCCGACGGCATTACCGACCCGGCCTTGCGCGCCGCCCTTGAGCGCCTGGCGAGTCACGCACGACCTAAACCCTGACCCGCTCCCACCGTTTCACTTGCGCTTGCTGCTGCCCAACAACGACCCCAGCAGCCCCCGAACCAACTGGCGCCCCATCTGGCTGGCCGCCTGGCGCGCCATCGACTGCAGCGCCTTGCCTGCGGTCGAGCCCAGAAAGTCTCCCGCCTGATCCAGAAACCCCGGCTCGTGCGGCGCAGCCTGTGTCTGCGTCTGGTCTTGCGGCGCCACGCCCTTGCGGGCCATGAGAATCTCGTACGCCGACTCCCGATCCACAGGCTTGTCGTATCGCCCCAGCAGCGCAGAACCGCGAATCAAGGCCTCGCGCTCGGCTTCAGTCAACGGACCAATACGCGATTGCGGTGGCGCAATCAGTACGCGCTGGACCATGGCTGGCGTGCCTTTTTCTTCAAGCATGCCCACCAGCGCCTCCCCTGTACCCAGCTCTGTCAGTACCGCCAACGCATTAAACGCCGGATTCGGACGAAATCCGTCAGCCACGGCCTTCAGGGACTTCTGCTCCTTGGCCGTAAAGGCCCGCAGGCCATGCTGGATACGCAGCCCCAACTGCGCGAGCACCGTATCCGGCAAGTCCGCAGGCGATTGAGTGACAAAATACACCCCGACACCTTTGGAACGGATCAGGCGTACGACTTGTTCCAAGCGATCCTGCAACGCTTTTGGCGTCCCGGCAAACAGCAGGTGCGCCTCGTCAAAAAACAGCGCCAGCAGGGGTTTGTCCGCGTCGCCGCGCTCGGGCAGTTGCTCGAAAAGCTCCGCCAACAGCCACAGCAGAAAGGTTGCGTACACCTTTGGCGCTTCATGAACCAAGCGACTGGCATCAAGCAGATGAATCTGCCCGCGACCGTCACTGGCAGGCTGCAAAATATCTTCGAGTTGCAGTGCCGGCTCCCCGAACAGGGCTTCAGCACCCTGCTGTTCGAGGGTTGCCAGACGCCGCAACAGGGCCTGACTTGAGCCGGTGGTCATCAGGGCGGCGTCATCGCCCAATATTTGAGGGTTATCACGCAGATGATTGAGGAGCGCCTTCAGGTCTTTGAGGTCGAGCAACAACAACCCTTCACGATCCGCCACCTTGAAGGCTGCATAGAGCGCCGACTGCTGGCTATCGGTCAGCTCCAGCAGGCTGCCTAACAGCAACGGTCCCATTTCACTCAAGGTTGTACGCAACGGATGACCGGTCTTGCCCTGGATATCCCACAAGGTCACCGGATACGCCTTGGGCTGGTAATTGAGCCACGGCATTCCCGCAATCCGCTCCGCGATTTTCCCCTGGGGGTTGCCAGCCGCGCCCAAACCGCACAGATCGCCCTTGATGTCAGCGCCAAAGACTGCAACTCCGGCATCGCTGAACTGTTCGGCCAAACGTTGGAGAGTCACGGTTTTACCCGTCCCCGTGGCACCCGCCACCAGCCCGTGCCGGTTGGCAAGGCGCAAGGACTGAGCGATGGGCTGACCCGAAAGGTCGGCACCAAGTACTAGAGCAGAAGAGTCAGGCATTTTGCCACCTTTGATTAATCTTTCGCGATCGCGGGTCGATACACCTTGAATGCTAGACCAGAAAAAACCGGATTTAGCGTCGTAAAGCGCCTTGATGAACACTCAACCTGCCCGGTTAAGGCGGTGATGTGTAGCACGCGCGTTTTACCAGAGTGTATGCCTCACACTTTTAGACCTTAGCGGCCCCTTCAAGCCATGAATAAAAACCTGCGTTTCAGCCATAAAATCCTGCTTGCCGCGTCCCTGATCGTAATAGCCGCCTTTTCGCTATTTACGCTGTACAACGACTACTTGCAACGCAATGCCATCCGCCACAACCTGGACAGCTACCTGCACGAAATGGGCAGCGTCACGGCCAACAATATACAGACATGGCTGGGAGGCCGGATTCTGCTGGCGCAAAACCTCGCCGAATCCATCGCCCTCACTCCAGAGCCCGCCCAGGTGGCGAACCTGCTGGAGCAAAAAACCCTGAGCAGTACGTTTATGGCCGTTTATTTTGGTGACAGCCAGGGCGGCTTTACCATTCGCCCTGACAGCAAAATGCCTGACGGCTACGACCCGCGTACCCGCCCCTGGTACAAGGATGCGCTGAACAGCGCCTCCTCAAGCCTGACTGAACCCTATATAGATGCAGCCACCGGCCAGATGGTTATTTCCATCGGTGCCCCGGTTAAGAATCCGGGCAAACCCTGGGCGTCGTCGGCGCCGACCTGACGCTGCAAACCATTACCGACAGCATCAATGCCCTGAACTTCAATGGCATGGGCTACGCCTTTCTGATCAGTGCCGACGGCAAGATCCTGGTCCACCCGGACAAAACCCTGGTGACGAAAAACCTGAAGGATGTCTATCCCCAGGACACGCCTTCGATCAACGCCGGGTTCAGCGAGATCCAGGTCGACGGCAAAACCCGTATCGTGACCTTTGCGCCGGTCAAAGGCCTGGGTTCGGTCAACTGGTACATCGGCCTGTCAGTTGACAAGGAACAAGCGTTCGCAGCGCTCAGCGAGTTCCGCACGTCGGCCATCATTGCCACCGTGATTGCAGTGGTTTCGATCATTGCCCTCCTCGGCCTGCTGATCCGCCTGCTGATGCAGCCACTGCACGTCATGACCCGTGCCATGCAGAACATTGCCGAAGGTGAAGGCGACCTGACGCGCCGCCTGGTGGTTGAGTCCCAGGATGAGTTCGGCATGCTGGGCAGTGCGTTCAACCGTTTTGTCGAACGCATTCACTCGTCGATCAGCGAAGTGGCCTCGGCGACTGAACAGGTCAACGAAGTGGCCCTGCGAGTCGTCAGCGCATCCAACTCATCGATGCTCAACTCGGACGAGCAAGCAAGTCGCACCAACAGCGTTGCAGCTGCGATCAACGAATTGGGTGCCGCCGCGCAAGAGATCGCGCGCAATGCGGCCCAGGCATCACACCAGGCCAGCGATGCACGCGGCCTGGCCGAAGAAGGCCAGCAAGTGGTGGAACGCAGCATCAACTCGATGCAGAAACTGTCGCAAATGCTCGGCACATCCAGCGGTCATATCGAGTCGTTGAACGACAAGACCGTGAACATCGGACAGATCCTTGAAGTGATCACCAGCATTTCTCAGCAAACCAACCTGCTGGCGCTTAACGCTGCCATTGAAGCGGCTCGTGCTGGCGAGGCCGGGCGCGGTTTTGCCGTGGTGGCCGATGAAGTTCGCAACCTGGCACACCGTACTCAGGAGTCGGCGCAGCAAGTACAAAAGATGATCGAGGAGTTGCAGGTCAGCGCCCGCGGTTCAGTGAGCACCATGGAAGAAAGTCAGCGTCACAGCCAGGACAGCGTAGAAATCGCCAACCGCGCAGGCGAGCGCCTGATCAGCGTGACCGAACGCATTGGCGAGATCGACGGGATGAACCAGTCCGTCGCCACGGCAACCGAAGAGCAAACCTCGGTGGTCGAGTCGATCAACATGGACATTACCGAAATCAATACGCTCAACCAGGAAGGGGTTGAAAACCTTCAGTCAACGCTTCGGGCCTGTTCCGACCTTGAACAGCAGGCTGCCCGCTTGAAGCAACTGGTGGGTAGTTTCCGCATCTGAGTGACAGTCAGCCGCTTCAAGCCTGTCGCTTGAAGCTTGCTGCAACTGCTCCCAAAGCCTGGCGGCATCGGCAAAATCGGTGCCGTCCTCCGGGCTCAGCGCATCCGGATCATAACGACTCAAACAGCCTTCACCCACAGTGGCGGGTGCACGGGATGTAGCGTTGTCGAGTGGATCACTCATGTCACCTCCCCTGCACTGCTGCAAACCTTTGGGAGCTGGCTGCCTGCAATACAGGCAACCCGGCCCATATGAAACACCGAGGCGATACCATCGCGAGCAAGCCCGCTCCCGCACGTGTTGTGCAGTGAATGCTTAGAACACAACCGTCTTGTTGCCATGAACCAGCACGCGGTCTTCAAGGTGATAACGCAGGCCACGGGCCAGCACCATCTTCTCGACGTCACGACCGAAACGAACCATGTCTTCAATACTGTCGCTGTGGCTGACGCGCACCACGTCCTGCTCGATGATGGGGCCGGCGTCCAGTTCTTCAGTCACGTAATGGCACGTTGCGCCGATCAGTTTCACGCCACGCATTGATGCCTGGTGATAAGGCTTGGCGCCTACAAACGATGGCAGGAAGCTGTGGTGAATGTTGATGACCTGGCCTGCATATTCACGGCACAGATCAGGTGGCAGGATTTGCATGTAGCGCGCCAGCACCACCACTTCAGCATCATGATGCTTGACCAGACGCGAGACCTCGGCAAATGCCGGCTCTTTGTTCTTCGGGTCAACCGGGACGTGATAGAACGGGATGCCATGCCACTCGACCATGCTGCGCAAGTCATCGTGGTTGGAAATCACGCACGAAATATCGCAGTCCAGTTCATCGCTATGCCAGCGGTGCAGCAGATCTGCCAAACAGTGGGATTCGCGGCTCGCCATCAACACCACGCGTTTTTTCTGCGCCGTATCGGTAATACGCCACTCCATCGAGAACTCTTCGGCGATCGGGGCAAATGCCTCACGAAATGCCTCGAGATCGAAAGGCAGGGAATCGGCACGAATCTCGTGACGCATAAAGAACCAACCGCTCTGGTCGTCCGAGTGATGGCTCGCTTCAGTGATCCAGCCATTGTGGGAGGCAAGGAAATTGCTGACCTTGGCGACAATGCCGACGCCGTCGGGGCACGCAATCACCAACCGAAAAGTGCGCATGAGGGAAAAACTCCAAAAACTTTACTAAAGCCGCCATTCTAGCGAGTGCGCGGCAAAACTACAGTATTCGTTACGCCCTGCTGCCTGCGCCACGGCGTCGCGCTGCCTGTTCCACACGCCAGCACCGACGTGGCCTGCACTGTAATTGGCGTGTAACTGGCAGGCCTTATTAATCACCGTTATTAAGGCTGCTGTACCGCTCATTATTTAATGAGCGCGCATATAGAGACGGTGAAGTTAATGAATAAAATTTTAAATTAATCACCTGTTACAGGTTTACTTGCAGTTACTGTCTGACTACTATTGCGCCACTGCCTCCCTGTTACCCTTTTCAACATAAGGTTATCCTCATGTCCTTGATCAACGAATACCGTGCAACAGAAGAAGCTATCAAAGAACTGCAAGCTCGCCTGAAGAACCTGTCCGAAGACGACAAACTTCAAACCGAGCTGGAATTTGAAGGCAAACTGCGCACGCTGATGGGCGAATACCAGAAATCGCTACGCGATATCATCGCGCTTCTGGACCCAGAGTCCAAAGTAAGCAAAGCACCACGCGGTGTTGTTAAAACCACCGGCACCAAACGTGCCCGCAAGGTTAAACAATACAAAAACCCGCACAACGGTGAAGTGATTGAAACCAAAGGCGGCAACCACAAAACTCTGAAAGAGTGGAAAGCCAAGTGGGGCAGCGACGAGGTTGAAGGTTGGGCTACTTTGCTCGACTAAGTGACACCCCGCGCGCACACTTTTTGCGCCGCTAATAAAAAACGCCAGCTTGCTGGCGTTTTTTATTGCCTGTTTTTTAATCCGTACTCTCCGTGCACGCATCCAGCCCAACGCGACGGCTCAACTCCCGTGCATAACGCTGCCATTCGCCCAGCAGCTTTAGCTGGGCCGCCGTGGCGCTGCGGGACAGCTCGTCCGCTGCCTGCATGAAGTTATCCAGGGTCATGGGGGCTCCCATGGCAGGATCAGTCAAACGTTGTTGGCAGAACAGATGCCAGCGTTCAACTTCTTCAGCACTCAAGGTATGAGGAAAGTTTCGGGCCCGGTAGCGGAATAATAATTCGGGTAACCGTTCATCATCAAAAGCCCATGTATCGTTGGCCAACTGCTCCGGGTCACTGAGTCTGACTTGCTCACACAAGCGACGATCGCGATCACCGAAAAAGCCGTCATACAATTGCTGCTCCGGATCTTCACTGGGGGCAAAGTCTTCGCGGGTATAAATGGCCGACAACTTATCCTTCCAAACTTCCTGTGCCTCGCTCAGGCGAGCGGCTCGTGCTTGATAGAGCGGCATATCCAATTGCAAGCGCTCTTGATCCTGTGCACGCACTACATTCAAGGGCGCCACCACCGGACAACGATTAATCTGAATCAGCTTTAGCGGAACCGGCAATTGACCTTCGGGCAAATCTTCACGACGGGTGTAAAGCATTGTGCGCAAAGTGTCGGCACCCATGTCCAGTAATGGCTGAGGATCAAAGTGCAGATCGCACACAATCAGCGCATTGCGATTCTTCGGATGCCAGGCCAGCGGCAATACCACGCCCACATAATGTCTGGCCGCAGAAAAGCGTCCCGAAATATGCACCATCGGTTGCAACAGACGAACTTGATCAAGCACGCGCTGCTTACTGCGCAACTGGAATAACCAGTCATATAACTTGGGTTGTTTGTCACGGATCAGCCGGGCCAGTGCGATGGTTGCCCTCACATCGGACAACGCATCGTGGGCCTGACCATGATCAATCCCGTTGGCGGCCGTCAAACGCTCCAGCTTGAGCGTCACCCGCCCGTCTTCCTGAGGCCAGACGATCCCTTCAGGGCGCAGGGCGTAGGCTGTACGCACGACATCGATCAAGTCCCAGCGACTGTTGCCGCCCTGCCATTCACGGGCATAAGGATCGAAAAAGTTTCGATACAGACTGTAGCGCGTTACCTCGTCATCAAAGCGCAGCGAGTTGTAGCCCGCGCCACAGGTACCGGGTTGCGCCAGCTGGGCATGCGTGCGGGTCATGAACTCCGCCTCGCCCAAGCCTTTGTCTTCAAGGCGGCTAGGGGTGATGCCCGTGATCAGGCAGGCCATCGGATGAGGAAGAATGTCGTCGCTGGGCTGGCAGTAGAGATTGACCGGCTGATCAATCTCGTTGAGTTCCAGGTCGGTGCGGATACCGGCCACTTGCACGGCTCGATCGCAGCGCGGATTAATGCCGGTCGTTTCGTAGTCGTACCAAAAAATAGAGGTCACGGGGTGTTCCTGAGCAGTAGACCTCAACAGTCTAGGCGCTCAAACCCGGGCAAGACCAGCCTTGGAGCTAGGCAGAGGCCTGCAAGGGCTGAAAACTGAAGTAGCGCTGCAGGGATGTAATCAATGCCGCGTATTCGGCAGGCGGCTGATACAGGACAAAGCCGGAGTCGTAATAATGAGGCGTTACATCCTCATGACACCACATGCAACGCGCCGTCAGATCAATAAACTGCGGGTATCCTTCGGTATCGGGAAGCTTGAGCCGAAACTCGAAGTTGGCGTCCACCAGCATCGGTAGCTGACTGATCAGCATCAGGCCACCCTCGGACACATTACCCAAAAAACCAATGGGCTTGTCCGTGAACCTATTGAACACTTTTAGGAAAAACGTCAGTTGATGCCGCTGGATAAGCCGCTCGATAACCATGATCACTATCACTTTAAAAGGCCATTCAGCATGGCCGCGCTAGCGCCTCGAAACACCCTGCCCGCCTGAGGCACAGCCCCCAGGCACTACACCTTATTGGATACGCACAAATACATGACAAGCTCAAACGAGTTGAATATTAGTCAACCGACTCCAAATGACCAGTTTAAATTTCGTACATCATGGAATGACTGCAGGTAGCGCCTGAGCCGTTGTCCCGGGCCCCGGGATGAATTTGAGAATGCGCAGGGTCTCAATCCGCGCCTTGGCCCGATAGGCGTACTCGCTCTTGGGAAATTCATTGATGATGTACTGATAGGTCTGGGCCGCATCCAGGTAAAACTTCGTACGTTCCAGACACAACCCACGGAGCATAGCTGTTTGTGGCCAGATATACGGACGACTGCGACTGTCGCGGTCAACCTCGGACAACTCAAGCATCACCGCTTCGCAGTTGCCGCGGTCATAAGCACGGTAGGCATTGTTCAAATGGTGATTCATCGACCAACGGGTACAGCCGGCCACACTGGCAACCAACACTAAAATGAGCACAATTCGCATGGGGATCTCCTGTTCACCACAGTGTATCGACCCCACGGTCAAATTCTTCAGGCAACAGATCCGATGCACCACAACTTAAGCAGAAAGTAGTGCAGAGGAACAATGACTACAGCTAAAGACCATAGTAGCCTTTGGCAGCGCTTGAACTCAGGAGTCTTTGCATGTCTGTTCGTCGAACCAAAATTGTTGCCACACTTGGCCCTGCCAGCAATTCACCAGAAATGCTGGAGCAGCTGATCCTCGCTGGCCTGGACGTTGCCCGTCTGAACTTCTCCCACGGCACTCCCGATGAGCACAAGGCTCGCGCCAAGCTGGTCCGTGAGATCGCGGCCAAGCATGGTCGTTTCGTCGCCCTGCTGGGTGACCTGCAAGGCCCGAAAATCCGTATCGCCAAATTCGCCAACAAAAAGATCGAGCTGAAGATCGGTGACAAGTTCACCTTCTCCACCAGCCATCCGTTGACCGAAGGCAACCAGCAAGTGGTCGGTATCGACTACCCCGACCTGGTTAAAGACTGCGGCGTGGGCGACGAGCTGCTGCTCGACGACGGCCGTGTCGTCATGCGTGTAGACACTGCCACCGACGACGCCCTGCACTGCTCCGTGCTGATCGGCGGCCCGCTGTCCGACCATAAAGGCATCAACCGTCGCGGCGGCGGTCTGACCGCTCCAGCCCTGACTGAAAAAGACAAGGCTGACATCAAGCTGGCTGCCGAAATGGAAGTCGACTACCTGGCCGTATCCTTCCCTCGGGACGCTGCGGACATGGAATACGCCCGTCAACTGCGTGACGAGGCTGGCGGTACTGCCTGGCTGGTCGCGAAGATTGAACGCGCTGAAGCCGTGGCTGACGACGAAACCCTCGACGGCCTGATCAAGGCCAGCGACGCGGTAATGGTTGCCCGTGGCGACCTGGGCGTTGAAATCGGTGATGCAGAGCTGGTGGGCATCCAGAAGAAAATCATTCTGCACGCACGTCGCCACAATAAAGCGGTGATCGTAGCGACCCAGATGATGGAGTCGATGATCCAGAACCCGATGCCAACTCGCGCCGAAGTGTCCGACGTTGCCAACGCTGTTCTCGACTACACCGACGCCGTAATGCTCTCGGCCGAAAGTGCTGCCGGTGCCTATCCACTGGAAGCCGTACAAGCTATGGCACGTATTTGCGTCGGCGCTGAAAAGCATCCGACCAGCAAGACCTCCAGCCACCGCATCGGTAAAACCTTCGAAAGCTGCGATCAAAGCATTGCACTGGCGGCCATGTACACCGCCAACCACTTCCCGGGTGTCAAAGCGATCATCGCCCTGACCGAAAGCGGGTACACGCCGTTGATCATGTCGCGCATCCGTTCTTCGGTGCCGATCTACGCGTTCTCCCCGCACCGTGAAACCCAGGCCCGCGCCGCGATGTTCCGTGGTGTGTACACCGTACCGTTCGACCCGGCTTCGCTGCCGCCAGAACAGGTCAGCCAGGCTGCCATCGACGAGCTGCTCAAGCTGGGCGCTGTTAAAAATGGCGACTGGGTCATCCTGACCAAGGGCGACAGCTACCACACCATCGGTGGCACCAACGGCATGAAGATTCTGCATGTCGGCGACAAAATGGTTTAAGCCCTACAAGGCTCTAGCCCAAAGCCCCGCCTGAGTGATCAGGCGGGGCTTTTTTATGGCTGCCAGACTTAGCTGCGCGTCAAGAAAGCATCCGCCAGCAGTTGATTACGAGGCAGTCCGGCCAGAAACAGACGCTTGGCAAACCCATCGACACTGTCGGGATGCCCACAGACCAGCGCGTGGGTCTGGCGCGAGACAATGCGCATCTCAAGCAAGTACTCCGGCAACTGATGACGCTCCAGGTGCTCGACTACAAGGTTGGGGCAAGTGCCCGCCAAGGCGGACAATGAGTCCTTGAGGTAATACTCGCTTTCATCACGCGCCACATGCACCAGCAAAATCGGCCCTTGATGGTCCTGACGCAACGCCTCGCGCAACACGCCATACAGCGGCCCCAAACCGGTACCCGACGCCAGTAGCCAGAGCGGCTGCTCCTGCCAGTCCGGGTCGTAACGCAGCGCGCCACCGCGCAACTCACCCAGCCGCACACCCTCCCCGACCTTGAAATGACGGGCAGCGCTGGCGAACTCACCGGGGTGAGCGCAATCGAGGTGAAACTCCAGAAAGCGGTCTTCTTCGGGCAGACTGGCCAGCGAGTAAGGACGAGCGATACCACTGGCGGTCCACAGCACCACATGCTGGCCTGCGCGATAATGCAAAGGGCGCTGCGGCAAAAGACGCAGACGCAATACCGTCGGGCTCAGCCAGTCGAGCGCCGCCACCTCGGCAGGCAAGCCGTCGCGCACGGGATCAAACGCTTCAACCTCCAGATCTTCGACCACCTGGCACTGACACGCCAGGCGCCAGCCCTGCTCACGTTGCGCCCGGACCAAAGCGTCGGGCTTGAGATCCACAGGCTCACCCCTCACGCAACGCACCAGACACGCATGGCAACTGCCCGCCCGGCAGCTGTAGGGCACAGCCACACCGGCCTGATTCAAGGCGTCGAGCAGATTGGTGCCATCGGCAACCGACCAATGCCGGTCGGCAACGTGTAATTCGGGCACTCAGGCCTCCGCAGGATAATTCTGTGGGAGCGGGCTTGCTCGCGATTGCATCACCGCGGTGTACCAGGTTCACCGTGCAGCCTGCATCGCGAGCAAGCCCGCTCCCACATGGGGTATGGGTTGATTGATAGATCTTTATCGCAGCCTTCGCCAGCGGCTACAAGTTTTGTCCGTGCGGGTGTATCAAGGAGTGTACCGGGTTATACTGCCGCGCCGTTTTTGTACCGGTCATGCGTGCCCGGTATGCCTAGCAAAGATGTTTTCGACAGACCGATACACCAAGGTCGCAAACACCTTAATTGAATGTTCCCGTCTTATAGAGGAGCGCGACCCATGACCGTGATCAAGCAAGACGACCTGATTCAGAGCGTTGCTGACGCCCTGCAATTCATTTCCTACTACCACCCCGTGGACTTCATCCAGGCGATGCACGAGGCCTACCTGCGCGAAGAATCGCCAGCGGCCCGTGACTCGATGGCGCAAATCCTGATCAACTCGCGCATGTGTGCCACTGGCCACCGCCCGATTTGCCAGGACACCGGCATCGTCACCGTTTTCGTGCGCGTAGGCATGGATGTACGCTGGACCGGCGCCACCATGGGCCTGGACGACATGATCAACGAAGGCGTGCGTCGCGCTTATAACTTGCCGGAAAACGTCCTGCGCGCTTCGATCCTGGCCGACCCGGCAGGCGCCCGTCGCAACACCAAGGACAACACCCCTGCGGTCATCCACTACTCCATCGTTCCGGGTAACACCGTGGAAGTGGACGTAGCGGCCAAGGGCGGCGGTTCCGAGAACAAGTCGAAAATGGCCATGCTCAACCCGTCCGACTCGATCGTTGACTGGGTGCTCAAGACTGTTCCAACCATGGGCGCGGGCTGGTGCCCACCGGGCATGCTCGGCATCGGCATCGGCGGCACCGCTGAAAAAGCGGCCGTGATGGCCAAGGAAGTGTTGATGGAGTCCATCGACATTCACGACCTGATCAAGCGTGGCCCGTCCAGCCGTATCGAAGAGATGCGCATCGAGCTGTTCGAGAAGGTCAACCAACTGGGTATCGGCGCCCAGGGCCTGGGCGGCCTGACCACTGTTCTTGACGTGAAAATCATGGACTACCCGACCCACGCAGCGTCCCTGCCGGTGTGCATGATCCCGAACTGCGCGGCCACCCGTCACGCCCACTTCGTACTGGACGGCTCCGGCCCTGCAGCACTCGAAGCGCCACCGCTGGACGCCTACCCGGAAATCGTTTGGGAAGCAGGCCCGTCGGCCCGCCGTGTCAACCTCGACACCCTGACCCCGGAAGACGTGCAGAGCTGGAAGCCGGGCGAAACCGTCCTGCTGAACGGCAAAATGCTGACCGGTCGTGACGCTGCGCACAAGCGCATGGTTGAAATGCTGAACAAGGGTGAAACCTTGCCGGTAGACCTCAAGGGTCGCTTCATCTACTACGTGGGCCCGGTTGATCCGGTGCGCGACGAAGTGGTTGGCCCTGCCGGTCCGACCACCGCCACGCGGATGGACAAGTTCACCCGTCAGATCCTCGATCAAACCGGCCTGCTGGGCATGATCGGCAAATCCGAGCGCGGCCCTACCGCCATCGAAGCCATCAAGGAACACAAAGCCGTGTACCTGATGGCCGTCGGCGGTGCTGCGTACCTGGTAGCCCAGGCGATCAAGAAATCGCGCGTGGTGGCATTTGCCGAACTGGGTATGGAAGCGATCTACGAGTTCGACGTCAAAGACATGCCCGTCACCGTGGCAGTCGACAGCAACGGCGAGTCGGTCCACATCACCGGCCCGGCGATCTGGCAGAAAAAAATCAGCGACAGCCTGGCCGTAGAAGTGCAATAAGCGCTTTTAAAGCCAGACATAAAAACGGCCGGGTTAATAACCCGGCCGTTTTTTATGCCCTCAAACCAGCCCGCTTAAAACGCGTTACGGAAGATTTCCTCAATCTGCCCCTGATCTGCCTTGCGCGGATTGGTCAAACCACACGCATCTTTCAGGGCATTGGTGGCCAGGATCGGGATGTCATCCAGCTTGGCCCCCAGATCACGCAGCCCCGCCGGAATCTCGACGTCCCTGGCCAGCGTACGAATCGCCGCAATGGCCGCCTGGGCGCCCTCTTCCGGGCTCAGGCCGCGCACATCGGCACCCAGCGCATGGGCCACGTCGGTCAAACGAGCCGCGCACACACTGGCGTTAAAGGTTTGCACATGGGGCAGCAATACTGCGTTGCACACACCATGGGGCAAGTCATAGAACCCGCCCAACTGGTGGGCCATCGCATGCACAAAGCCCAGGGATGCGTTGTTAAAGGCCATACCGGCCATGAACTGCGCGTAAGCCATGTTTTCGCGCGCCGTCAGGTCCTTGCCGTCATTCACCGCCTGGCGCAGGTTCTGACTGATCAGCTCCATTGCCTTGATCGCGCAGGCATCGGTAATCGGGTTGGCTGCGGTCGACACATAAGCCTCAATGGCATGGGTCAGCGCATCCATGCCCGTGGCTGCCGTCAGGCCTTTAGGCATCGCGACCATCAACTCAGGGTCGTTGACCGACAGCAGCGGCGTGACGTTGCGGTCGACAATGGCCATTTTTACGTGGCGCTCTTCGTCTGTGATGATGCAAAAACGCGTCATTTCACTGGCCGTACCAGCCGTGGTGTTGATCGAAACCAGCGGCATTTGCGGCTTGGCCGAGCGATCGACACCTTCGTAATCACGGATATGCCCGCCATTGGTCGCGCACAGCGCAATGCCCTTGGCGCAGTCATGGGGCGAACCGCCGCCCAGCGACACGATAAAGTCGCAGTGCTGCGCCTTGAGCACCAGCAGTCCCGCCTCTACGTTGGCAATGCTCGGGTTAGGTTTGGCACCGTCAAAAATCACCGAATCAATGTCTTGCAGCGCGAGCTTTTCAGCGATCAAGGTCGCAACCCCCGCCTTGGCCAGCCCCGCGTCGGTCACAATCAATGCCTTGCGAAAGCCATAGTTGCGGATCGCAGTCATGGCCTCGTCCAGACAACCATTACCCATGATGTTGACGGCGGGAATAAAGAAAGTACTGGTCATGTCGAGTCCTCTTGACGGGTCATTGGCTAAATCGGTTCTTTACAGCTTCGCCCAATCACAATGCAGCAATGTTGATCTGGCTCAACACTTGAGCGTGATAAAGTCCGCTACCGCCCACGCCTTGAGACGATATTTGCGATGACACCCTTCCAGGAATTTGATGCCGAACTAGAAGACTGGAACCAGTTACGCACCAGCACGCCGTGCAGCGGTCTGCTGATCGGTAACGGCGCGAGCATGGCCGTGTGGCATGACTTCTATTACGACTCACTGTTTGATAAAGCCAAGAGCGTAGCCGAAAAACCGCTGAGCCAGACCGAACTCAGCGTGTTCGAAGCCCTTGGCACCCGCAATTTCGAACATGTACTGAGCGCCCTCAAGACCGCGAGCAAGGTCAACAAGGCACTGGCCATCAACTCGGCCTCACCGCGCAAACGCTATTACGCCATCAAGGAAGCCCTGATCAACTGCACTCAGGACATCCACATCCCCTGGCGCCTGATGCAGCCCGACACCCTGGCTTGCTGGCACGAGGAACTGGCGCGCTATGCCACCGTGTATTGTTCCAACTACGACCTGCTGGCGCCCTGGGCTGTCATGCAGGCACCCAAGCAGTTCAATGACCTGTTCAATGCATCCGGTTCGACCTTTGAATTGAGTGCGAGCGCCGCCAAGGGCAAAACCACCCGCATGCTCTACCTGCACGGAGCGTTGCACCTGGTCAGGAATCAGGAAGGCAAGGCCCGGAAAATCACGGCCAGCGAGCCCACCTTGTTGAGCAACTTCGCCATTAACCACTCGATCAGCGCACTGGACGATGTACCGTTATTTGTCAGCGAAACCAGCAGTGACGACAAGCGCAAATCCATTCGCCAGTCCGATTACCTGTCTTTTTGCCATGAGCAGCTAATGGCTCATAAAGACGCGCTGTGCATTTTTGGCCATAGCTTGAGCGAGCAGGACCAACACCTGATCGACGCCTTGCGCCTGGCGCCGCTCAAAACCCTGTGCATCGCCATCTACCCGCGCAGCGAGGCGTTTATCCGTTTCCAGAAAAACCATTACACCGCGCTGTTTGCCGAAAAGAAACTGGCACTTCGCTTCTTCAATTCAAAGACTCACCCGCTGGGCCTCAGCCGACACTCCGTGCCGGTAGAGGCTTGACCCACACCACGTCCCTCAGAGCTTCTCTTTGATCACCGTCGTCGGGCCGTTGTGTTTGACACTGGCAATGCCTTTGTCCCGCGCGGCCTCTGAGCTGTACAACTCACTGGTACCAATGACCTGGTGATTGGCCGCCTTCAGATTGAAGTAGGGCTTGCCATCCTTGGCCGCTTTTTTCTCGTAGCGCTCATCCAGCGGGCTGTTGGCCTGAACCGAGGCAATCCCGGCCTTGGCCGCCGCGAGCGTGGTGTACTGCTCACTGACCAATATCGTTTCGGCATTCGCCGCTTTCAATACAAAACGAAACTGCCCGCTGCTGGTCTTGCTCAATTCGTACCAACCCGACATAGCCTTTCTCCTGAAAATAAGGGTGCCTGCGCTTATTCAGTAAAGACCCCACAGGCTATTTATCCATTTATCGACAGGAATGAACGGGACACGCATTTTCAACGAGACAAATAGCAATGGTTATCGATACCATTCGCGACTTATTTGCATCGCTGTGTTCACAAGGATCTTCATGTCAGGCCTTAAACCCGACCCGCCCGCGGCCGATCACTTTCGCGAGTTCTATACGCAAATTCTGCACTTTCTGCGCAAGCGCACCGACAACACCAGCGATGCAGCCGACATGACCCAGGATGTTTTCACCCAATGGCTGGGTTATCAGGACCGGGCCAAGGTCGAGCAGCCACGGGCTTTTTTATTTCAGATGGCGCGCAATCTGTTGCGCGACCACTGGCGGCGCCAGCAAGTACGACAAGCCGTGCACGGAGAGCACGCCGAGAGTGAAGCCGAACCCTTAAGTGATGAGAGGGATGACCCGATGGCCGCGGCCCAGCGTCAGCAGCGCCTTGAGCAGCTCAAAAGCGTGCTTGCAGAACTCTCGCCCAGGCGCCGCGAAGCCCTTATGCTGCACCGTTTTGAAGGCTTGAGTCAGGCACAGATTGCCGCACGCATGGGGATTTCCGTGAGCATGGTCGAAAAGCACATTGCCCTGGCCTTACTGCACTGCAAGCAACATCTACAACGGGACAGCGGCAAGGAGCAGCCAAAATGAGTCCTTTTCAAGAAGCCGGGCACGAGAGCATCGATGAACAGGCGGCCCATTGGTTTTCGCGCAATCGTAACGAGCGCGACCCATCCAGCCGAGAGCAATTCAACAGGTGGCATGCCAACCCGGCCCATGCACAGGCCTATGCCGAATTCCAATCCCTGTGGGCTGATCTGGGCGAACTTGAACGGGTAAACCGTCCCGTAACGCTTCCCGTGCGCCCCCGGCGATTCAACGCAGCGCTGGCCACCGCGGCCGCCGTCCTGTGCGCCGTCTTTGCGCTGAACCTGGGAGCCCCAGTGGCCCTGCACCAGCAGCACGTGAGCACCTCGGCCCAAGGCGGGCGCACGGTATCACTGCCTGACGGCAGCACCTTGAATGTCAATGCCAACACCCGGGTACGCCTCGAATTCAGCGCACAACAACGCGATATATATCTGGATCAGGGCCAGTTCTATATCGACGTAGCGGCCAATAAAGAGCAACCACTGGTGGTGCATGCTGGCGATGCGCGCATCCGGGTAGTCGGCACCGGATTCGATGTCCGGCGCAGCTCACGCCAATTGGTGGTCAGTGTCGCCCATGGCCAGGTTGCGTTTACCCCCGATGCCACCTCTTCAACCCTGCTTGGCGCTCAGCAACGCGCCACCTACGACTACGCCAGGCACTCACTGCAAGAGCAAAACCTGGGCCCTGATGAAGTGGCGGACTGGCGCAGCGGGCACCTGTCCTTTCGCAATCGCGAACTGGCCAGCCTGGTGGACGAGCTGGACCTGTACCGCCCCGGCGTCATCCAGCTTGCCGATGGCCCCCTCGCTCGCTACAAGGTCTCCGGCAACCTGGACACCCGCGATCCACTGGCACTGGTCAAGGCCCTTCCCGCGTTGATCCCGGTAAAAAACGTGCTGCTGGACAACGGAATCATCCGCATCGAACCTCGCTAAAAAAACATATGCGAATATTTTGCATTCGCATATGTGGTTTTTTCAGGCTGTCGCGTCTTCCTCCGGTCTGCGTTGCTAACGCATGTCTTTTTGGCCTTTGTTGCCACACCGGGGGATTTCATGTTTCGCACACCACATCACTTCTCGCACGTTTACGCGCGCCCGACACTGGCGGCGGCTTGCCTGGCGATCAGCCTGCAAGCCCATGCCCAGTCGTTCCAGTTGCAGCTGCCGGCACAATCGCTGGCCAGCTCACTGAGTGAGGTGGCACAGCAAGCGAAAATCCAGCTGCTGTTTGACGAAGCCCTGCTACGCAACATAAAAGCCCCCGCGCTCAAAGGCGACTTCACACCACAACAGGCCATCCAGCTACTGCTCAAGGGCACCGACTTCAGCTTGATCCAGGTCGACCGCACCTACGTTGTCCGGCCTCGGGAAGACGGCACCACCACCAGCAACAGCCTTGAACTCGGCGCAGTCAGCGTCGTGGGTAATGGCAACGAGGTCGACTCCAGCAGCGTCGGCAAATCGACCATGACCCAAACCCAGATCAATCAGTATCAGGCCAACAACATCCCCAGCCTGCTGGCCACACTGCCGGGCATCAACCTCGGCGGATCGCTCAAGCCTGGCGGTCAGACCATCAATATCTGGGGCATGGGCGAAGCCGAAGACGTTCAAATGACGGTGGATGGCGCGACCAAAAGCGGCTTTGAGCGCTACAAACAGGGCACGATTTTTATCGAGCCCGAGCTGATCAAGCGCCTTGAAGTAGAAAAAGGCCCCCATGACATACACACCGGCAATGGTGGTTTTGCTGGCGTCGTACACATGGAAACCAAAGATGCCCCGGACTTGCTCGAAGACGGCAAAGACGTTGGCGCCATGCTCAAGTACGGCTACAGCAGCAATGATCATCAACAGGTTTACAGCGGTGCCGCGTACGGCCGCACCGAAGATGGCCGCGCCGATGCACTGGTGTACTACACCAAACGCGACGGCGACAACATGAAGCTGGCCGACACGATGCCCGATCCGAAAAACCTGTACCCGGTCAATCCCAAGCGCCTGCCCAACACCGCCCAGGATCTGGACGCGCAACTGCTCAAGCTCAACCTGAGACTCAATGACGAACACCGCGTCGGCATGTCTTACTCACGGGCGAACAATGACCTGTGGGTGCCCTTCTCGGCTGTCAGCTATCCGGAGCCACCCAGCAAGGCCAACATTGCCAAATATGGCTATGACATTGCCTCCCGACGATACCTGTCCAACCGCTCAACCATCGACACCACCTGGTCGACCCAATACAAATACGAGCCTCTGGACAACCCCCTGGTAGACCTTGAGGTCAAGTACTCCCACTCCAACACCGAACAAACCGACAAGCGCAGCGAACAGGCCCACACCCAGCCCACCACCGGCGGGCGCAAGATGGAAACCGGCTACACCGATGACATGCTGCAGATCGAAAACATCAGCCTGTTTGCCACCGGCCCGCTGGACCATGCCGTGACCACCGGCGTGCAATTTCGCAGACATCAGCGTGATGTGGACATGTGGATGCCAGGCGGGAATTACGAAACAGAGAAGTACAATTACGGCCACTACCAACCCAACTTCATGCCACGGGGCAAGGTCAATACCAACAGCGTCTACCTTCAGGACGCCATCACTTGGGGCGACTTCACCTTGACCCCGTCCATGCGTTACGACCATGTGCGCAATCGCGGTCAGGAAAACGACGCGCCCTTTTACAACCATCCGGAACTGGGTCACGACTACAGCGACAAAACCTACACTGGCTGGTCGCCTCGCCTGTCGGCCTTCTGGACAATTACCCCGAAAACAGCCTTGTTCGTTAACTACAGCAAGACCTGGCGCGCCCCGGTGATCGACGAGCAATACGAAGTCCAGGGCACTGGCAGCCGCACCTCCAGCAGCCGGAGCCTGGATCCCGAGCGCATCACCGGCTGGCGCGGGGGAAACATCACCACGTTTGATCAGATTTTCGGCGACAGCGACCACGCCCTGGTGCGCACCACCCTGTTCCACAACACCGTCGACGACGAGATTTTCAAAGCCACAGGTGTGGGCTGTGCCGCACAAACAGTCGATGTCAGCATGAGCACAGCCTGCGGCCCCAATATGCCCAACTACCGCAATATTGGCAGTGTGACGATCAAAGGGTTTGAGGTTGAGAGCTTTTACGAGTCCACCTACGTGTTCGGCTCACTGTCGTACGCATGGATGACGGGTAAACACGAAGGCGCCTACACCAACCCGTGGGGCCCCAACGTCTGGGCCCGAGACGTGCCTGCACCAAAATGGATTGCCGTACTGGGCACCAAAATACCGAGCCTGGATGCTCGCGTTGGCTGGAAGGGAGAATGGGTGCGTAAAACAGACCGCAGACCGAGCGACGATTACTACAGCAGCCCGATCAGCGTTCTGGGTGACCGTTACTGGGATCACTACAACAACGACGGCTACAACGTGCAGGGCCTGTTTGCCAACTGGAAGCCGCAACAGCCGTACCTCAAGGGCACCGAGGTCAACTTCACCCTGGACAATATGTTCAATAACAGCTTTCGCCCGATGCTCAGCGGCGATAACGCCTACAGCCAGGGCCGCAATGCCAAGGTCAGCGTAACGCGGTTCTTCTGAGTTGGCTGATCCGGCAAACCCTCTGTGGGAGCGGGCTTGCTCGCGATTCGGCCTGCACGGTGTATCTGGCCCACCGCGTCGACGCCATCGCGGGCAAGCCCGGCTCCCACAGGTGTGTGCCGCTCACACCCGCAAGCGCTATTGCGGGAGAGAGCGGTTACTGTGACGTGCTACCACACTCAACTCCGGCGCCTGCACCCGGCGCTGGCTCAAGTAGCGGGTGCAACTCACGCGCAGGAACGAGGCAAAGTTGACCACTTCGCCGCGATAATCCATGACCTCTTCATACAGCTTGGCCACCAATTGGTTGGTGGTCATGCCGTCTGCTTCGGCGATTTCACTGAGAATGTCCCAGAACTGGTTTTCCAGGCGCAACGTCGTGACCACGCCGCAAATACGCAATGAGCGCGAACGTGACTCGTAAAGAATCGGATCGGCTTTTACATACAGTTCACACATGGTCACGCCTCCTTCCTACAAAGTGATCTTGGTGCCCAACAAGCCCAGAAACGCCGCAAGCCATGCAGGATGTGCCGGCCAGGCAGGAGCGGTAGCCAGGTTGCCCTGTACATGGGCCTTGGTCACGTCGATGTCGATATACGTACCGCCCGCCAGACGCACTTCCGGTGCACACGCCGGATAAGCACTGCATTCACGTCCTTCAAGCGTGCCCGCCGCCGCCAGCAGTTGCGCACCATGGCACACCGCCGCAATCGGCTTGCCCGCCGTGTCGAAATCACGAACCAGTTCAAGAACCTTTTCGTTCAAGCGCAGGTATTCCGGTGCACGACCACCCGGCACGAGCAGAGCGTCGTAATCGCTGGCTTTAACCTTGTCGAAATCGAAATTCAGGGCAAACAGATGGCCGGGTTTTTCGCTGTAGGTCTGGTCGCCCTCGAAGTCGTGGATGGCGGTACGCACGGTTTGGCCAGAGGTCTTACCCGGGCACACGGCGTGCACGTGATGACCGACCATCAACAGCGCCTGAAACGGCACCATCACTTCGTAGTCTTCGACGTAATCGCCGACCAGCATCAGAATTTTTTTCGCTGCCATGGTGCGTGCTCCTGTGGGGTAAGACCTTGGGCCAGTAAGAGTAGCCAAAGTAACCCCTCAGCGCCCAAGCGGGTAATAGCCAAGTACTACGTACCCGCCAGACGCAACTTACAGGCTTATTTCAGCAAGCCATCGGCCTGCAGCAGCGTTTCAAGACAGTGTTCCTGGATGTTGTAGAACGCCTTGAGCTCCTGGATTTTCACCAACAGCTGAGCCGGATCAAGCGGCTCGGCGCGCTTGACCGCGAGGATCATCTTGTTTTTGTTGGTGTGCTCCAGGGAGATGAACTCAAACACCTTGGTTTCATAACCGCAGGCTTCCAGGAACAGTGCGCGCAAGCTGTCAGTGACCATTTCGGCCTGCTGGCCCAGGTGCAGGCCGTATTGCAGCATCGGCTTGAGCAATGCCGGGCTCTGGATTTGCAGGCGGATCTGCTTATGGCAGCACGGCGAACACATGATGATCGCAGCCCCGGAGCGAATCCCCATATGGATGGCGTAGTCGGTGGCAATGTCGCAGGCATGCAGCGCGATCATTACGTCGATCGGGGTCGGCGCAAAACTGCGCACATCACCATGCTGGAACGTCAGGCCCGGATGTTCGAGGCGCTGAGCGGCGTTGTTGCACAGCGTGACCATGTCTTCGCGCAACTCAACCCCGGTCACCAGGCCTTCGGCTTGCAGGCTGTGGCGCAGGTAATCGTGGATGGCAAACGTCAGATAACCCTTGCCCGAACCAAAATCCACCACCTTGACCGGTTGATCCAGCTTGAGGGGCGAGTTACTTAGGGCGTGGGAAAACACCTCGATAAACTTGTTGATCTGCTTCCACTTGCGCGACATCGCCGGGATCAGTTCTTGCTGCTTGTTGGTCACGCCCAGATCAGCCAGAAACGGCCGAGTCAGATCCACAAAGCGGTTCTTTTCACGGTTGTGCTCGGCCGACGGCACTTCCCGCTCTTGCTGGCTTTTGCCTTTGAACAGCGAGCTTTTGCCTTTTTTGCTGTATTCCAGCTGCACTTCGTCGGTCAGGGTCAACAAATGTGCGTTCTTGAACGCTTCCGGCAGCAGCTCGGCAATGTTGGCCACGCCCTCTTGCAGCGGGAAGTTCTTGGTGATGTCACGGGTTTTGTAGCGATACACAAACGACAGGCAGGCCTGATCCTTGACCGTGACCTGCTTGATGATGATCCGCTGCAGCTCGGCTTCAGCACCCACGTACTTGGCCAGGACCAGCTTGATAAAGGAGTTCTGGGCCAGGCCGGTTTCCAGCAGGCTCAAAAATTGCGCACGATGATCCGGCACAGACGCGGCGGTGGTAGCAGTCACTGACATTGAAAAAGGTGCCTCGGGGGTGCAGGAGGGGAAATCAAAAAACGAATGGCGGCCATTTTAGGCGTGTTGGCCGCCGGGGGCACGGAGTTATTTCAGACAGCGGCAATTACAACATCACCAACCGATTCGGTAATTGATTACGTGTCTGCGTCTTGGGCACATGCTGTTTGAGCACTTCGGCACAGGCATCGATGCAGGTAATAAAGCCCTCTGCCGTATGCCCCAGCGCCACGCGCCGCACGAAGTCGTTAACGATGGTACCCCAGTCGCTGTTGTCCAGATGACGCGAGATGCCTTCGTCTACCAGGATTTCGACATAACGCTCAGCCTCACTGACAAAAATCAGCACGCCGGTGCGCCCCGCCGTGTGATGCAGTTTCTGTTCGAGAAACTGGCGTCGGGCCAGATTACTCGCGCGCCAGTGCCGCACACGGGGCGGAATGAGCCGGGTGGTGATGGCCGGGAGGCGAAAGATCAGACTAAGGAAGACAAAGCTGGCCCACTGCAGCATCAGCAGCGTGTAAGTCGTCAGCCCGCTGTTTAAAAAGTGCACCACAGCGGGCACCACCAGGGCGATGAGGCTGGCCCACAGCAAGGGGATGTAGCTGTAGTCGTCGGCACGGGGAGCCAGCACGGTGACAATTTCGGCGTCGGTGTGCAATTCGGCACGGGTGACGGCTTCTTCGACCTGCCGCTGTTGCTCTGGAGTTAATAAAGCCATAAGTCTCGATACTCGTTGAAAAATGAATTACCAGCCGCCTGAGGCCCCGCCGCCGCCAAAGCTGCCACCGCCGCCGCGAAAACCTCCGCCACCGCCTCCTCCGAACCCGCCACCCCCAAAACCGCCCGAGCGCGAACCACCGCCACCGCCCGAGTGGCAGATGCCCAGGAACTGGCAGGCAGCGACAATCAGCACAAACAGTATAAATAGCAGCACAACCACGCCCGGGTGCTCAGCCATGAAATCATTGCCGCCGCCCTGCCCGGTGGCGTAGGCCGGTTCGGCCAAGGGAGCACCGCCCAATACCTGCAGGATGGCGCCGACACCGTCGCTGATCCCCTGGTTGTAGTTCCCTGCCTTGAAGGCCGGAGTGATGACCTGATTGATGATCACAGAGAACTGGGCGTCAGTGAGCCGATCTTCCAGGCCATAGCCGACCTCGATGCGCAACTTGCGGTCGTCACGGGCCACGATCAGCAAGGCGCCGTTGTTTTTGTCCTTTTGGCCGATGCCCCAGGCGCGACCCAACTGGTAGCCGAAGTCTTCAATCGGGGTGCCTTGCAGGTCGGGCACCGTGACCACCACCACTTGCTCGCCGGTGGCTTTTTCGTGGGCTTGCAGGGTTTGCGTCAATTGCTGGCGAGTGGCGGGATCAAGCATTTGCCCGTCATCCACCACCCGCCCGCTGAGCGCGGGAAAGGTCAGTGCCTGGGCCGTGGCTATAAAGAGCCACAGCAACAGGCCAAGCCCCGGTCTTGATAAGCGCATCGCTACCTCGATATTAAAGCCCGGACTCTTGTAGTCGCTGCCGCAGGCTGCGAAGGGGTTCGCAGGGTCTTTGAGGAAACGGTTTGCTCCGCAAACCTTCGCAGCCTGCGGCAGCGACTACAACATCACACAAGCAATTAGAACTTCACTTCAGGCGCTTTGTCGGCGTCCGGGGTGGTGGCTTCAAAGGTCGAGCGTACTGGCAGGTCGCTGTACATCACCGCATGCCACAAACGCCCCGGAAAGGTGCGGATTTCAGTGTTGTAGCGCTCTACCGCAAGGATAAAGTCGCGACGGGCCACGCTGATGCGGTTTTCCGTGCCTTCAAGTTGTGACTGCAGCGAGAGGAAGTTCTGGTTCGACTTGAGGTCCGGGTAACGCTCGGACACCACCATCAATCGGCTCAAGGCTCCCGTCAGCTGGTTCTGCGCTTCCTGGAACTGCTTGAGTTTTTCGGGATTGTTCAGGGTGCTGGCATCGACCTGGATCGAGGTCGCCTTGGCCCGCGCCTCAATCACCGCCGTCAAGGTGGCTTGCTCCTGCTTGGCCGCGCCCTTGACCGTTTCGACCAGGTTGGGGATCAGGTCCGAGCGACGCTGATACTGGTTCTGCACTTGCGACCAGGCCGCCTTGACCTGCTCGTCCAGGGTCGGAATGGTGTTGATCCCGCACCCCGCCAGCAGGCTGCTCAAGGCCAGCAGGGCGATCACTTTCCAGCCCACAACTCTAACGCTTTGTATTCCCATGCTTGTGACGCTCCGAAATAACGACATTTGGTTATTGACCACACACCACGCCTAAAAACTCCCGGCAATACTGGATTGCACGCGGCGAATCAGCTAAAAGACTGCCTACCATTCAGGAATACTCCGCTCTAAAGGTAGGTCAATTCTTTAATTCGAGTACTCCTGATACCTCCCCAGAACAATATCGCTGCACAAGCGTGGGCTTCCCTCGCTTCAAGTGAGCGGCTGCGCAGAAGAATCCAATGAGAAAAATGTGTTTGCTGGGCATTGTCATCAGCCTGGCCAGTCACACCGTGTGGGCTCAAACCCCTGCGGCCCCGCTCCCGCATAAAGACGTGTTCGTCGCTGACCTGCTGAAGAAAATGACCGTCGATGAAAAGATCGGCCAATTACGCCTGATCAGCATCGGCCCGGAAATGCCCCGCGAGATGATCCGCAAGGAAATCGCCGCAGGCCGTATCGGTGGCACCTTCAACTCCATCAGCCGTGACGAAAACCGCCCGATGCAAGACGCTGCCATGCGCAGCCGTCTGAAGATCCCGATGTTTTTTGCGTACGACGTGATCCATGGCCATCGCACTATTTTCCCGATCAGCCTGGCCCTGGCCTCCAGCTGGGACATGGATGCCATCGGCCTGAGCGGTCGCGTGGCCGCCAAGGAAGCCAGCGCCGACAGTATCGACCTGACCTTCGCACCCATGGTGGATATCGCCCGCGACCCGCGCTGGGGCCGTACCTCCGAGGGCTTTGGTGAAGACACTTACCTGGTCTCGCGCATCGCCAGGGTCATGGTGCAGGCCTATCAGGGCGCGTCACCGGCCCTGCCCGGCAACATCATGGCCAGCGTCAAACACTTCGCCCTGTATGGCGCAGTGGAAGGCGGCCGGGACTACAACACGGTGGACATGAGCCCGACACGCATGTTCCAGGACTATCTGCCGCCCTACCATGCAGCGATTGAAGCCGGCGCCGGCAGCGTGATGGTGGCCCTGAACTCGATCAATGGCATACCGGCCACCTCGAACATGTGGCTGATGCAGGATTTGCTGCGCAAGGACTGGGGCTTTAAAGGCGTTGCTGTCAGCGACCACGGCGCAATCATCGAGTTGATCAAGCATGGTGTGGCCAAGGACAGCCGGGAGGCCGCCAAGCTGGCGATCAAGGCCGGTATCGACATGAGCATGAACGACAAGGCCTACGGTGAGGAGTTGCCCGGCCTGCTCAAGTCCGGCGAAGTGCCGCAAAGCGATCTGGATAACGCGGTGCGTGAGGTGCTTGGCGCCAAATACGACATGGGCCTGTTTGGCGACCCGTACCTGCGGATCGGCAAGGCTGAAGATGATCCGGTCGATACCAAGGCCGACAGTCGCCTGCATCGCAGCGAAGCCCGTGAAGTGGCGCGCAAGAGCCTGGTGCTGCTGAAAAACCAGTCTGAAACCCTGCCGCTGAAAAAAGAGGCGCGCATCGCGCTGGTTGGCCCGCTGGCCAAGGCCCCGATTGACATCATGGGCAGTTGGGCGGCGGCCGGTCAGCCAGCACAATCTGTCACCGTATACGACGGCATGCGCAACGCACTCGGCGAACAGGGCAACTTGATCTATGCCCGTGGCGCCAACATCACTGACGACCAGAAAATCGTCGACTACCTCAACTTCCTCAACTTCGATGCACCCGAAGTGGTCAATGATCCGCGCCCGGCGCAGGTGATGATTGACGAAGCGGTCAAGGCAGCACAGCAGGCAGATGTGGTGGTTGCCGTGGTGGGCGAGTCGCGGGGCATGTCCCACGAATCATCAAGCCGCACCAACCTCGACATTCCTGCCAGCCAGCGCGCCCTGATTACAGCGCTCAAGGCTACGGGCAAGCCGTTGGTGCTGGTATTGATGAACGGCCGGCCGCTGTCGATTGATGTACAACAGCAACAGGCCGACGCAGTGCTGGAAACCTGGTTCAGCGGCACCGAAGGCGGTAATGCAATCGCTGACGTGCTGTTCGGTGACTACAACCCGTCCGGCAAATTGCCGATTACCTTCCCGCGCTCGGTTGGTCAGATTCCGACTTATTACAGCCACCTGAGCATTGGCCGACCGTTCACGCCGGGCAAGCCGGGCAACTACACCTCGCAGTATTTCGATGAGCCCAACAGCCCGCTGTACCCGTTTGGCTATGGCCTGAGCTACACCGACTTCAGCCTGTCGGATGTCAGCCTGTCGGCCAAGACCTTGAAGCCGGGTGCCACCCTGACGGCCAGCGTGACCGTCAAAAACACCGGCAAGCGTGCTGGCGAAACAGTGGTTCAGCTGTATATCCAGGACGTCACCGCGTCCATGAGCCGTCCGCTCAAGGAACTGAAAAACTTCCAGAAGATCATGCTCCAGCCTGACGAGGAAAAGGTGGTGCAGTTCAACATCGACGAGAACGACTTGAAGTTCTATAACGCACAATTGAAGTACGCCGCAGAACCGGGTGAATTCAACGTGCAGATCGGCCTCGATTCGCAAAACGTCCAGCAAAACAGCTTCCAATTGCTGTAATTTCGCTCAATGACCGGGAAGGTCTGCCCTGACCTTCCCGGTGCTTCTTCGTAGCAATATCCCCTTGACCTTTCCTATCTTTGCACCCGCCTGAAAATGCGTTCGGACAGCGCTGTTTTTTATGGTAGGGTTCGCGCCCTCAAAATTCAGCACGCACAGTTTAATCCGGTAAAAATTGGTGACAAACGGTCTGATGCAGAGCCTGTGGGGCCTACGCCGTTTTTTATACTTTCATACACAAATCGAGCATGGATTCAAGCCAAGATCCTACGTTGCAGAGACTCGGCAAAACGCATATCTTGTATCTATCCAGCCAAAAAACCCCATATGTAGGGTTTTAAGCAAAAAGACCAAGCACAACTCAGACGAGAATTTCAAGCCCTTTTCTCGCGCCTGCCTGGTGAACCAAACACGATTTTAAAGACCAAACCGCTCATGCGGATGGCAACCGCTTTCCAACGTAAATGTCGGAAAGCGGCCCGGGTGTTGCAGTAAAAATACTGTCATCCAACAGGAATACGGTTTCACGCGGTCTGCGTGAATCAAGACTTCGGCACGGAAGCGGCTCAACCCCCCTTCTGTACGTCCCGAAGTTGTTATGCCCGGCTCATCACCGGTTGTAGTGCTTCAGGACGTAACGGTGGGCACCCAAAAGGCGCCCAAACAAACATAGAGAATGTGGAGACACCCCCCATGCAAACCGATACAACTCGCGAGAACTCGCAGGGTTCCGATTCAAATCTGGATCTGTCTGCGACCGCGCCAGGCCAACTGCGCGTGATCAAACGTAACGGGGCTGTGGTTCCTTACACCGATGACAAGATCACCGTTGCCATCACCAAGGCGTTTCTCGCAGTTGAGGGCGGCAACGCTGCTGCCTCGTCCCGCATTCACGACACTGTTGCGCGCCTGACCGAACAAGTCACCGCGACCTTCAAGCGTCGCATGCCATCGGGTGGCACCATCCACATCGAAGAAATCCAGGACCAGGTTGAACTGGCCCTGATGCGCGCCGGCGAGCAAAAAGTGGCTCGCGACTATGTGATCTACCGTGACGCCCGCTCCAAGGAACGCGCCATCCGCGCTCCGGCCCAAGACGCCGTGAATGCTCACCCGTCGATCCGCATCACCCTTGCCGACGGTACTTTTGCACCCCTGGACATGGGCCGCCTGAACACCATCGTCACCGAGGCCTGCGAAGGTCTGGAAGAAGTTGACGGCGACCTGATCCAGCGCGAAACCCTGAAAAACCTCTACGACGGCGTAGCGCTGAGCGACGTCAACACCGCCCTGGTGATGACCGCCCGCACCCTGGTAGAGCGCGAGCCCAACTACTCGTTCGTGACCGCTCGCCTGCTGATGGACACCCTGCGTGCCGAAGGCCTGAGCTTCCTGAAAGTAGCTGACAGCGCCACCCACCACGAGATGGCTGACCTGTACGCCAAGGCCCTGCCTGCCTACATCGCCAAGGGTATCGAGTTCGACCTGCTGAACCCTGTGCTGGCCACCTTCGACCTGGAAAAACTGGGCAAGGCGATCAACCACGAGCGCGATCAGCAGTTCACCTACCTGGGCCTGCAAACCCTGTACGACCGTTACTTCATCCACCACGATGGCGTGCGTTTCGAACTGCCGCAGATCTTCTTCATGCGCGTGGCCATGGGCCTGGCAATCGAAGAGAAGCAAAAAGAAGACCGCGCCATCGAGTTCTACAACTTGCTGTCGTCCTTCGACTACATGTCGTCGACTCCGACCCTGTTCAACGCCGGTACCCAGCGTCCGCAGCTGTCCAGCTGCTACCTGACCACCGTGCCGGATGACCTGTCGGGCATTTACCACGCGATTCACGACAACGCCATGTTGTCCAAATTCGCCGGTGGCCTGGGCAACGACTGGACGCCAGTACGTGCACTGGGTTCGTGGATCAAGGGCACCAACGGCAAATCCCAGGGCGTGGTTCCGTTCCTCAAGGTCGTGAACGACACCGCTGTGGCCGTTAACCAGGGTGGCAAGCGCAAAGGCGCTGTGTGTGCCTACCTGGAAACCTGGCACATGGACATCGAAGAGTTCATCGAGCTGCGCAAGAACACCGGTGATGATCGTCGTCGTACCCACGACATGAACACCGCCAACTGGATCCCTGACCTGTTCATGAAGCGTGTCTTCGATGACGGCCCGTGGACCCTGTTCTCGCCATCCGAAGTACCGGACCTGCACGACCTGACCGGCAAGGCCTTCGAAGAGCGTTACGAGTACTACGAAGCGCTGTCCCAGTACCCGGGCAAGATCAAGCTGTTCAAGACCATCCAGGCCAAAGACCTGTGGCGCAAAATGCTGTCCATGCTGTTTGAAACCGGCCACCCGTGGCTGACGTTCAAAGACCCGTGCAACCTGCGCAGCCCGCAGCAGCACGTGGGCGTGGTCCACAGCTCGAACCTGTGCACCGAGATCACCTTGAACACCAACAAGGACGAAATCGCCGTTTGCAACCTGGGCTCGATCAACCTGCCGAACCACATCGTCAACGGCAAACTGGACACCGACAAGCTCAAGCGCACCATCGACGTAGCCGTTCGCATGCTCGATAACGTGATCGACATCAACTACTACTCGGTGCCGCAAGCACGCAACTCGAACCTCAAGCACCGTCCAGTGGGTCTGGGGATCATGGGCTTCCAGGACGCTCTGTACCTGCAGCACATTCCGTACGCTTCGCAAGCAGCCGTGGAATTTGCAGACAAGTCGATGGAAGCGGTCAGCTACTACGCAATCCAGGCTTCTTGCGACCTGGCAGACGAGCGCGGCGCTTACGAGACGTTCCAGGGTTCGCTGTGGTCCAAAGGCATCCTGCCCCTGGACTCGCAACAGATCCTGATCGAGCAGCGTGGCCAGAAGTACATCGACGTTGACCTGAACGAATCCCTGGACTGGGCACCGGTTCGTGCCCGTGTACAAAAAGGCATTCGTAACTCCAACATCATGGCCATCGCACCGACCGCCACCATCGCCAACATCACTGGCGTATCGCAGTCGATCGAACCGACCTACCAGAACCTCTACGTGAAATCGAACCTCTCGGGCGAATTCACCGTGATCAACCCGTACCTGGTTCGCGACCTCAAGGCGCGCGATCTGTGGGACTCGGTCATGATCAACGACCTGAAGTACTACGACGGTTCCGTGCAGCAGATCGAACGCATCCCGCAAGAGCTCAAAGAGCTGTATGCCACCGCGTTTGAAGTCGATACCAAGTGGATCGTTGACGCCGCCAGCCGCCGTCAGAAGTGGATCGACCAGGCTCAGTCGCTGAACCTGTACATCGCTGGCGCTTCGGGCAAGAAGCTGGACGTGACCTACCGCATGGCCTGGTACCGTGGTCTGAAAACCACTTACTACCTCCGTGCCCTGGCCGCGACCAGCACCGAGAAGTCCACCGTCAACACGGGCAAGCTCAACGCCGTGTCGAACGGCAACAACAGCGAAGACGTCGCTGCAGCCCCTGCCGGTCCAGCACCGGTACCAAAGGCTTGCGCGATTGACGAGCCGGATTGCGAAGCTTGCCAATAACCTGAGCGGGCAGGCGGGTCAAACCGCCTGACCAAAAACCCCCGTTAAACCCTGGTAACAGTTGGGTTTAACGGGGGTTTTGTTTTTTGCGCGATTAAACGACGGGAATCCCCTGCCTGCCTCGTCAGCGACTACATTGCAGGTTGCAGAATTCAACAACAGGACGCCCCATGAACATCATCAATGCCACGTTGCGTAAAACACCCGGCCTGTTCACGGTCAGTTGCGAAGGCGAGCGCATCGGCGCCATCACGTTGCAGCAAGGCACTGTGCCCGTGCAAAACGGTGATATCGATGCCCGCGACCAACTGTTAATCGCCCCTCTGGTTGAACCCCATATCCATCTGGATGCAGCCCTGACCGCGGGCCAGCCCGAGTGGAATGTGAGCGGCACCCTGTTCGAAGGCATCGAGCGCTGGGCACAGCGCAAGGAAACCATCACCCACGAAGATACCAAGCAGCGTGCCCACACCACTCTGCGCATGCTGGCCGAGCATGGCATTCAGCACGTGCGCACCCATGTCGATGTGACCGATCCAACCCTGGCCGCACTGCGGGCGATGATTGAAGTGCGCGAAGAGGCCCGGCATCTGGTTGACCTGCAAATCGTTGCGTTTCCGCAGGAAGGTATCGAGTCGTACGCCGCAGGGCGCGCGCTGATGACCCTGGCCGTGGAGTTGGGCGCTGATGTGGTCGGCGGCATTCCGCACTTTGAAAACACCCGGGAGCAAGGGGTCAGTTCAATCAAATTCTTGATGGACCTGGCCGAGCGCACCGGCTGCCTGGTGGATGTGCACTGCGACGAAACCGACGATCCCCATTCGCGCTTTCTTGAAGTGCTGGCCGAAGAGGCCCGCGTACGCGGTATGGGCAGCCGGGTAACCGCCAGCCACACCACGGCCATGGGCTCTTACGACAACGCCTACTGCTCGAAACTGTTCCGCCTGCTCAAGGCTTCGGGCATCAACTTCGTCTCGTGCCCGACCGAAAGCATCCACTTGCAGGGCCGCTTCGACAGCTTCCCTAAACGTCGCGGCGTGACACGGGTTGGCGAACTGGATCGGGCCGGGATGAACGTGTGCTTCGGCCAGGACTCGATCAAGGACCCTTGGTATCCATTGGGCAACGGCAACATCCTGCGGGTGCTGGATGCCGGCTTGCATATCTGCCACATGATGGGCTTTGAAGACCTGGCGCGCTGCCTGGATCTGGTCACTGACAACAGCGCACGCACCCTCGACCTGGGCGAGCGGTACGGCATTGCGGTGGGCCGTCCGGCAAATCTGCTGGTGCTGGATGCCGAGAACGACTACGAAGCGGTGCGCCGCCAGGCCAAGGCGCGGGTCTCGATTCGTGGAGGCAAGGTACTGATGACCCGAGTGCCGGAGCGGGTTGAGTTCACCTGAACCTGCGCGCTTTGGGTAGGAGCTGGCTTTCCTGCGATGCTGACAACGCGGTCACTTGCCAGACCGCGCTGCTGCTATCGCGAGCAAGCCCGCTCCCACAATGGTGACGGGCATACCCTCCCGCGACCCGCCATTACGTCATCTGAATAATGGTCTGCATGATGGTGCTTTGGGTCGAGATGGTTTTGGCGTTGGCCTGGTAGTTGCTCTGCGCCTTGATCAGGTCCACCAGTTCGCTGGTCAGGTTGACGTTGGAGTCTTCCAGGGAGTTGGACTGGATGGCGCCCAGGCTGCCAATTTTCGGCGCGTCGTAACCGGCCACACCCGAGGAATAGGTTTCTTTCCAGGCGGTGCCACCCACCGGCTGCAAGCCTTGCTCGTTGGTAAAGCTGGCCAGGGAAATCTGGCCGATGGCGCGGCTCTGGTTGTTGCTGAAGTTGGCGAACATCACGCCCGAACCATCGATGGTCAGGTTGTTGATCTGGCCGGTGGCATAGCCGTCCTGGGTGGGCGGGTTACGGGAAGTATCGGTGTTGTACTGGGTGGTTTTGGCCATGTTGATCACGATGCCACCCGCTTTGGACGCCGCACCGTTGTCTTTCCATTCGCCATTGATCATGGCGCCCGGCTTCCAGCCACTGACAACCAGGGTGTTTTCAGCCTGGTCATCAGCCGCGCCTGGCTGCGTCACCTTGGTCAACGCACCGGCCGAATCAAACGCCATGGTTGAAGGCACTGGTGCCGTGGCATTCTCGCCTGTTGGCAAGGTGCCATCCGGGTTGCGGCCATCGATCAGGGTATAGACGCTCCAGTTGTTGCCACCGGTCTTGACCATGTACTGGTCCATCGGGTGCGCGTTGCCCTGGGTGTCATAGACCGTGGTGCTGAATTTTTTGGTGTAGCTGGTGGAGACGGTCGGATCGAACGGGACCTTGGCCTGATCGATCGCATCGGCGCTGGAGTTCAAGTTGATCTCGGACGTGACCGAACCTGTAGGCTTGGGCGCCAGGTTCGAGGTGTCGATACGCAGGTCGGTCAGCACGCCATTGACGATATTGCCGTTGGCATCCACGCCATAACCCTGCAAGCGCGCAGTGCCATCAGAGCTGGTCACATAACCGTCTTTATCGGACTTGAACGTACCGGCACGGGTGTAGCTCAAGGAGCCGTTGTCGCTCAGCACGAAGAAGCCGCTGCCCTGAATCCCCATGTCCAGAAGGTTGCCGGTGTTGTTGACTGCACCTTGACCAAAGTTTTGCGAAACCGCTGCCAGGTTCACGCCACTGCCGATGGTCTTGCTGCCGATCCCCAGCTTGTTGGCCGAGTAGATGTCGGCAAACTCTGCCCGCGAAGATTTGAAGCCGGTGGTCGCAGCGTTGGCGATGTTGTTGCCGGTCACGTCGAGCTGCTTGTTCGCCGCATAGAGGCCGCTAAGGCCGATATTGAATGACATGTTTCTCTCCTTGAGGCGTATGAGTCGGCTTAGAGGCCAATGGTCTGGACTTTGGATATGCCAATGCTGCCCAGGCCTGCGAGGTTGAGCATGATTTCGCCACCGGTCTTGCTCAGGGTCACGCTGTTAACCGTGGCTGGCAGGTAGGTGGTGAGCGCCGTCGTGCCGGTGTCGGTTTTGCTTGATGCGGTGAAGGTGTACGAGCCCTTGTCCAGCAGCACGCCTTCGTCGTCCTTGCCATCCCAGGTAAAGCCCGCGTTACCGGCCTTCTGGGTGCCCATGTCGATCGTGCGGACCACTTCACCGTCCGCATTGGTAATGCTGATCACGGGATTGGAGTTGGCGTCCTGGACCACCACGGTGCCGTTGAATGGCTTTTCGCTGGCGGGGTCCACATAGGCCTCACCGGTTTGCACAATCACCGAGCGCCCCACCAGCGACGAGGCCTGCAAGGCTTGCGAAGACTGGAAGTTGCCCGAGAGCGAAGTGACCGTATCGTTGAGCGTGGTGATGCCTTCCAGGCTGCTGAACTGGGCCAGTTGCGCGACGAACGCAGTGTTGTCCTGCGGGTCCAGCGGGTTCTGGTTTTTCAGTTGGGTAACCAGCAGTTGCAGGAACGCATCCTTGCCCAGCGCCGTGTTCCCGGACGCAGCCTTCGAGGCCGCCGCCAGACTGGTATCGGTGGTCTTGGCCTGGGCGGAGTTGGCAAGCACCTGGTTAAGGGTCATGCCGCTGGTGGAATCGGTCACACTCATTTGCGTCGCCCCTTATCACTGACCGAGGGTCAGGACCTTCTGCATCATGGTTTTGGCGGTATTCATCAGCTCGGCGTTGGTCTGGAACGAACGGCTGGCAGAAATCATGTCAGCCATTTCTTCAACCACATTGACGTTGGGGTAGTACACATAGCCCTTGGCGTCTGCAGAAGGATGGTTAGGTTCGTAACGGGCCTGAAGCTCGCTTTGGTCCTCAACCACGCCCAGCACCTGCACACCTTGGCCTGCACCGTCCTGATTCTGGAACAGCGAGTCGCCGGTGGTGCTTTGCGCGCCCTGAAACATAGTGGCAAATACCGGGTGACGAGCACGGTAGGTCTGGTCGATGCTCGAAGACACGGTGTCGGCGTTGGCGATGTTGCTGGCCACGGTGTTCAGGCGCGTGGTCTGGGCGCTCATGCCACTACCGGCAATATTGAAAACACTGGATAGAGACATGGATTACTCCCCACGCAGGGCCGACATCAGCCCTTTGAATTTGCTGTTGAGCAGGGTGAAGCTGGCCTGGAAGTTGACCGCATTCTCTGCGTAGTTCGATTGCTCCAACTGAGCATCCACGGTGTTCTGGTCGATCGAGGGCTGCATCGGGGTGCGGTACAGCAGCGACTCGTCGCCACTGCTCAGGCCCTGGGCTTCGATATGGCGAGTGTTGGTCTTGTTCAACGCAAAGGCGCCGTTCTGGTTTTTGTCGCTCTGTGCCGCGAGCACAGAGGCAAAGTCCAGATCCCGAGCCTTGTAGTTCGGGGTGTCGGCGTTGGCGATGTTGTTGGCCAGTACCTCGGCACGCTGAGCGCGAAAGCCCAGGGCTTGCTCATGGATACCGAGCGCTTTATCGAAGCTGATGCTCATGTCGGAAAACCTTTGTGGGCTGACCTGAGAATGTGATTCAGGTTTTACATGACAGGGATAGAGCAAACCCCGTGCCAGTTTTTACAGCCCCGTATTTCAAGGGTTTGCCGGGTTGCGGACAGCGGCAATGCCAGAAAAGCGGCAACGGTTGACCGCTGACTGCCGCTTTTCTGCCGCTTGGAGCAGGTTTTTTGTAGTCGCTGCCGAAGGCTGCGATAAGGGCCGCAGGCCCTTGAAAAGGTTTTGCACCGATCTCGGGAAACGGGTTGCTGCGCAACCCTTCGCAGCCTGCGGCAGCGACTACGGATAGAGGTCTATTTGGCCTGGTAGATGATTCCCGGGCTGCATTGGACCATCTGGTAGTGATCCGGCAAGCCGTTGAGGGCTTCAGAGGCGCCCAAAAACAAATAGCCACCCGGTTTCAAGGTGCTGTGGATACGCAGCAGAATGTCTTTTTTCACTTCTGCCGAGAAGTAGATCAACACGTTGCGGCAAAACACGATGTCGAATTTGCCAAACCCTGCGTAACTGTCCAGCAGGTTGAAGGAGCGGAACTCGACCCGATTCTTGATCGGCGTCTTGAGCACCCAGCGCCCCGGCCCCTTGGGATCGAAATAGCGCTGCAAGCGTTCTGGCGACAGGCCCCGGCCAATCGCAAGGTTGTCGTATTCGCCGGTTTTACAGGTATTGAGCATCTGGGCCGACAGGTCGGTGGCAAAAATCTGCACCCCCGCTTTCAACTGCCCAAGGTTGCTGCGCTCAAACTCGTCAATGGCCATCGACAACGAGTACGGCTCCTGCCCCGAAGAACAGGCCGCCGACCAGATTCGCAAACGCTGGCCAGGACTGGCCTTGATTTGCTCGGGCAGCACCTTGTTCTTCAATACTTCGAAGGGGTAGGTGTCGCGAAACCACAAGGTTTCGTTGGTGGTCATCGCATCGACCACCAGTTCGCGCAGCCCGCTGCGCGGCTGGCTCTGGATACGCTGAATCAGCTCGCCCAGGGACTTGATACCTTGCTGCTCCATCAGCTTGTTAAGCCGGCTGGAGACGAGGTACTGCTTGTTTTCACCCAGCAAAATGCCACAGGCTTTTTCCAGGAAGACCCGGAACTGTTCAAAATCCAAATTAGCCGTCGACAAATGTCCTGCCTCTTAAATCGATTTGACCGCCAGGGGTGAGCCCTGGCTATGGTCTGCTGCTTTTATCCGGTCAACTACCCGGGATGCCAGGTCATCAGGTCGGAACTTGGCCAAAAAGTCATCGGCACCGACCTTTTTCACCATAGCCTGATTGAATACCCCGGATAACGAAGTATGCAGAATGATGTGCAGCTTTTGCATCCGCGGATCGTTACGGATTTCAGCAGTCAGGGTGTAGCCGTCCATTTCCGGCATCTCGATATCCGAGATCATCATCAGAAATTCTTCAGACGGGTCCTTGCCCTCCTCCACCAGCTTGCGCAGGTAGTCCAGCGCCTGACGGCCATCATTCAACGACACCACTTCAACGCCTACCGTTTGCAGGCAACGGGCTACCTGCTTGCGTGCCACCGACGAATCGTCGACGGTCAGCACCCGCAATGACAGTGCCTTGCTCCGGGTTTCGACATCCACTACACCGTGGGTGATGGTTTCAGGTGATGGCGAGACTTCTGCCAGTACCTTCTCGACATCGATGATTTCGACCAGTTGATCGTCCAGCCGGGTGACGGCCGTCAAGTAATGGTCGTTACCCGTGCCCTTGGGCGGCGGATGGATCTCTTCCCAGTTCATGTTCACGATGCGTTCAACCGAGCGAACCAGAAAGCCCTGAGTCTTGGTGTTGTACTCGGTGATGATCACAAACGGGCTGCTTTGATCTTTCAGGGCCCCCGCCCCGGTGGCCATGGCCAGATCGAGAATCGGGATGGTCGCGCCTCGAATGCTCGCCACACCACATACCACGGGATGAGACTTGGGAATCAAGGTCAGTTTCGGGCATTGCAGCACCTCCCTGACCTTGAACACATTGATCCCGTAAAGCTGTGGTCCATCCAGACGAAACAACAACAGCTCCAGGCGATTTTGCCCGACCAGCTGAGTGCGCTGGTTAACCGCATCCATCATCCCGGCCATTCTCAGCTCCTCTTAAAAACTTCAAGTTTCATCACGCACTTCCCGGTAAACGGCACGGGGCTTGCTTTTTTATCGGCCATGAACGCAAAAACGACAATTTCCTGCCACCGGCCCTTCCTCCAGACCCTGCGCCGCAGCTGTCTGAGCGTCCTGGCGGCTGGCACCCTGCTTGGCCTGGGCACTCATACCCAGGCTGATGCGTTTACATCGCCTGATCAGCTTATCGGCGTGACCCAGGGCTTTCTTGAATTCACCGTTGAAGACTACCTGGCAACCAGCCAGACCGAGGGGCGATATCAGATCCAGGTCAACAACCTTGACCCCCGTCTGCGACTGGCTCATTGCGACAAGGAATTGACAGCAACCCTCGAAAGCCCGGCACAACCCATGGGCCGGGTGATCGTGCGCGTGCGCTGCGAAGGGGGCTCGCCCTGGACTATCTTCGTTCCAGCCCAGGTCAAACTGTTCCGTGACGTGGTCATCGTCAATCACCCGCTCAAGCGCGGCATGGTGATCGACTATGCCGATGTCACCTTGCGCGAGCGGGATATCAGCCTGATCAATCAGGGCTACCTGACGGCGACTGAACTGGCAGTGGGTCAAAAGCTGCTGCGGCCCATGATCACCGATCAGGTACTGACCCTCACGCACCTGGAACAGGTTGCCACCGTGCGCAAGGGCGACCATGTGGTCATCAGCGCCCGTAGCGGTACGTTAAGTGTCAAAATGCCCGGCGAAGCCCTGTCAGACGGAGGCCTCAGCGAGCAGATACGAGTCAAGAACCTGAACTCCAAGCGTGTGATCCGGGCCCGAGTGACAGCACCCGGTCAAGTTGAGGTGGCATTGTAGGAAAGTTGGCATCAGTCTCCGGACTTTCCTACACTGTGGTTTGACGCAGATCAGTACAGTTCTGTGTGAAGCTATGATTAATCGAGCCTAAAGTTTTTCCGGGTATGGCCGAAAACATGGCAAGCGTCCAAATACCCAGAGGTTTATCGTTATGGTCATCGACTTCAGTCGTCTTGGCAGCGCGCCGCCCTTAACCGGCAGTACGCGCAGCAATGCAAATCAGGAAGCAGGCAGCGCCACGCAAGCGGCCCCGGCTAAAGGCCCTGAGCAAACCAGCGCCAGCGCCCCTAGCGGGGAATCTGTACACCTCAGCCAAGAGGCTCAGCAGTTGCAGAAGATCAGCGACTCGTTGCGTGACCAACCTGTTGTCGACAAAAATCGGGTGGCCGAGCTTAAACAGGCCATCGCCGAGGGCAGCTACAAAGTCGACAGCAACCGGGTCGCCAGCAAACTGCTCAACATGGAAGCCCAGCGCTAGGCCCACATGGCCTGTGCCAGGCTTTTGGACGCTTAACTCCCAGAGCCCGTTATGCACGACGAAAATTTACTGCAACTGATCAATGATGACCTGGCCCCCGCCGAACAACTGCTCGGCCTGCTGCAAGACGAGTCCATTGCCCTGAAAGGCCGCGACATGCAGGTGCTGGAAAACATTCTGGCGCGCAAACAGTCGTTGATCATTTTGCTGGAGCAACATGGCCGCAAGCGCAGCGAGATTCTCGCGGCCCTTGGCCTGGCCACCAACCGCAGCGGCCTCGAAAGCCTTGCCAGCCACTCAAGCGTAGGCGCGCAACTGCTCAGCCAAAGCGATGTGCTGAACCAGTTACTGGCCCAATGCCAGGCTGCGAACCTGCTCAATGGACAGTCGATCCAGACCCAGCAGGCAATCACCGCCAACCAGCTGCGCATTCTTCATGGCGGCGAAGCCCCCTCGTTGTATGACGCCCGCGGCACCACTTCGATGCTCAACAAGCATCGCGCCTACAGCCAGGCTTGAGCCTGCGCATCCGCAGCCTGTAGCGAGACACGCACCATAATGGCAGAATGCCTCTTTTTTGCGTGTCGCTGTATTTTGTCTGGAGATTGATCAACCGTGTTCGACGCCCAAGATGTTCCGCAACCGCCAAAGGTGCTGACCACCCCTTTGGAAATTGCCTCCAACCTGCGGATGCTGCAAGAGAGCCATGACCCGCTGATCATCACTTTCCAGGATCGCACCCAGCGCTTCCAAAGCTATGTGGTGGATATAGACCGTGAGCGCAACACCATGGCGCTGGACGAAATGATCCCCCGTGACGGCGAGCGCTTTCTTGAGGCTGGCATACCGTTTCGGGTTGAGGGTTTCCACGATGGCGTGCGCATTGCCTGGGAGTGCACCACGCCGCTGACCCTTGATGACAGCAAGGATCACCGCTGCTATCGCGGTGCGCTACCCCGCGAAGTGGTTTACCACCAGCGGCGCAACGCATTTCGTGCGGCCCTGCGGCTGGCCAATCTGGTCAGCGTGGAGGTCGCGGGTGAAAAACTCAAAACCCCGATCAAAGGCAAGTTGCTGGACGTTTCTGCAACGGGCTGCAAATTGCGTTTTGAGGGTGATATCGGCCAGGGCATGCAACTGGGTCAGGTGTATGAGCGCTTCAGCGCCGACCTGCCGTTTGGCCTGATGTCCACCCCGGTCGAGTTGCGTTACCTGCACTTTGAAGAGCGGCTGAGCATTACCTTTGCCGGCATGCGCTTTCACAACATCAGCGGCGCCGTACAGCGTCAGGTCGAACGTTTTGTGTATCAACTGCAACGCGAAGCGCGCCAGTTTGATAAAGACGACGATTACTGAACGTGAGTGAACCCTGCACATCCTGTGGGAGCTGCCTTCGCGAGCAAGCCCGCTCCCACAGGGAAAGTGTCTAGGGCTTGGGTTCTGGCTTGGGTTCTGGCTCCGGTTCCGGTTCCGGTTCCGGTTCCGGCTCCACGTTATCCACCATCTGCTCCTGCACCACCTGCTCATCCACCCGCGGGTCAAGCGCCGCTACCAGCGGTGAACTGGACATGCTGTCAGGCATTGCCACGTGATGCAGCGGCGCATCATCGACCTGGTGCAGGTTGGTCACTGCATTCGGGCGAATTCGCCACACCAGGATCAAACCCGCCACGCTGAAAAAGGCGTAGAGCATGTGGCTGCCAAGCACCTTCATCAGAACCCCCGCCACCAGCGGGCCCACACTCGCCCCAATGCCGTAGGTCACCAGTAACATGGCGGTCAGCGACACGCGACGCTCCGGCTCAATGTGGTCATTGGCAAATGCCACGGCCAGCGGATAGATGCAAAACTGCATCAACGCCGCCATGCCACCGGCCACAAACAGCACCTCCAGCGGTACCGACGGCAGGATCGCCAGCGGCAATGCGGCCAGCGCCAGCAAGAAGGCGAAGATGCGGATCAGCAACGGCCGGTCATAGCGGTCGGACAACCAGCCCAATGGCCACTGCACCAGCAACCCGGCAAAAATACAGCTACCCATGTACAGACCGACCAGCTCGGTCGACAGCCCCTGCTGCGAGGCATAAAGCGGCGCCAGACCGTAGAACGAACCCACCAGCAGGCCCGCGCCCATCACCGCGATCAACGACTGGGGTACACGCTTGATAAAAAACTTGGGGTCCATCGGTGCGGGGTGCAGGGGCGCCGGGTGAATACGTCGGGTCATGGCCACGGGCACCAGGCACAGGGCAAAGCACAACGCCACAACCATCAGCAATTCGAGCCCCAGGGCCGGATGGATCACCAGGATCAATTGGCCGAGCACCAGGCCCAGATAGGAAGCGATCATGTACAGGCTGAACACCACGCCTCGCTGCTTGGCATCGGCCTGCTCATTGAGCCAGCTTTCGATGACCATGTACTGGCACATCATGCCCAGACCGACGATCACCCGCAGCAGCAACCATACCGGCAACCAGTCCGTCAGCCCGTGACACAGCACCGCCGCACCGACAATACCGGCGCAGGTGGCGTAGGCACGGATATGCCCGACCCGGGCAATCAGCCGGTGGCCGATCTTGCCGCCCAGGACCAGGCCAAAATAGTTGGCCGCCATCAACGCGCCGACCCACAGGCCGTCAACGTTGTCGGCCGCCAGGCGCAGCGCCAGATAGGTACTCAAGAGGCCAGAACCGATCAACATCATCAGCGAGGCAAAGTACAACGCTCGAAAAGACTTCCAGATTTGGTGCATTGGCTTTCCGTGCGGCTCCTTGTATCTGCAGCCGGGCAAGGCCCGGTGCCACAGATTTAAACAGTTAAGCCTGAGCCGCCAGAACGCGACGCTCCCAGGGAGTTATTTCGTCATGGAAGCTGGTAAGTTCCAGCGTCTTGGACGCAACGTAACCTTCGATGAACTCCACCCCGAACAGTTCAATCGCCAACTGACTGCGCTTGAGGCGATCAAGGGCTGCATGCAAGGTACAGGGCAATGACAGCGCCGGGGGCACTTCGAATTCGCCCTGAATCGCAGCGCTCGGTTCCAGCTCATGCTCAATGCCATATAACCCTGCCGCAAGGCTGGCGGCAATGGCCAGATACGGATTGGCGTCAGCGCCCGGCAAACGGTTTTCAACCCGCCGCGCCACGGGTGAGCTGGCCGGGATCCGAAGGCCTGCAGCACGGTTATCGTGGGACCAGCACGCATTGTTCGGCGAGGCATAGGGGTGGAACAGACGCTGATAGGAATTGACGTTGGGCGCAAACAGCGCCGTGAAGTCAGCCATGCCTGCCTGCTGCCCACCGATAAAGTGGCGAAAGGCGGCCGTCGGCTGCCCCGCCTCGTCGCTGAACACATTACGACCGCTGCCCAGCTCCACCACGCTCTGGTGAATGTGCATCGAGCTGCCGGCGGTGTGGGCCAGTGGCTTGGCCATGCACACAACGGTCAGTCCATGCTTGAGGGCGACTTCCTTGAGTAAATGCTTAAACAAAAACGTCTGGTCGGCGAGCAGCAGCGGATCACCGTGCAGCAGGTTTATTTCAAACTGACTGACGCCCATCTCGTGCATAAAGGTGTCGCGCGGCAAGCCCAGTGCCGCCATGCATGCGTAGACCTCGCTGAAAAAAGGCCGCAAGCCGTTATTGGAGCTGATGCTGAACGCAGAAAAACCTTCTTCAGGACGACCATCGAGCCCCACAGGCGGACGGAATGGCTGGGTCGGATCGGTGTTGGGCGCAAACACAAAGAACTCGAGCTCAGTCGCCACCACCGGCTCCAGACCGCGGGCCGCATAACGGGCGATAACGGCCTTCAACTGACCTCGCGTCGACAACGCCGAGCTTTCACCGCTGAACTCATCGGCGTCACAAATGGCCAGGGCACGGGGTTGCTGACTCCAGGGCAAGCGATGGAGTTGGGCAAGGTCTGGCACCAGGGCCAGGTCGCCATCGTCGCTGCCATAGAAACGCGACTCGGGGTAGCCGCCCATGATGCATTGCAACAGCACGCCACGGGCCATCTGCAAGCGCCGACCTTCGAGAAATCCCGCAGCGGTCATCACCTTGCCACGGGGTACGCCATTGAGATCGGGCGTGACGCACTCAACCTCATCAATACCCGCCAATCGCTGTGCGAGTGAGCCCTGGCCATCGCTCGTCATGACACGTTCCTTGTTGTGCAGGCCACTGAGGGCAATGGGTACAAAATACGCACCTGCTCCAGATTTGTGTAGTCGCTGATGATGGACCGTATCGGCATTGTGGGAGCGGGCTTGCTCGCGATTCAGGCGGCGCGGTCCACCAGGTACACCGCGTCGATACTATCGCGAGCAAGCCCGCTCCCACAGAGCCAATACGCCAGGTTGTGCGGTTTTTACCCGATAACTGTCTAAGCTCTTTGCCCACCGTGTCAGGAAGACCAAAAGGAAAAACGATGAAGCCGTTGCCCCCTCTTTTTACCAGCCTGCTGCTGGCCAGCCTGCTCAGCCCTGCAGCCTTCGCCCAAACCCCCACAAGCGATGGCTATGTGCTGGATAAAGTCGTGCAAATCAGCCGTCATGGCGTGCGACCTCCCACCCAATCCAATGAAAAACTGCTGACCTCCGTCACTCAGCGTCAATGGCCAACCTGGCTTGTACCCTTGGGCAACTTGACCGGCCACGGCTATACCGGTGCTGTCGAAATGGGCCGCTACCGCGGGGAGGTACTGCGCACCGCCGGACTGATCCCCAAGGGTTGCCCGGATGCCAGCCAGTTGCTGGTACACGCCAGCCCCCTGCAGCGCACCAAGGCCACCGCACAGGCCCTGCTCGATGGCATGTTCCCCGGCTGCGGGCTGCAACCGACCTATGTCAGCGGCAATCAGGACGCCTTGTTCCAGGCCAATGAAATGCCCTTTGCCGCCCTTGACCCGGTGAAAGCCAAAGCCGAAATCCTCAAAGCCCTGGGGGGCAGCGTCGAAGCGGCACAGGCGCGCTACCAACCCTTTGAAGAAAAACTCAGGGAAGTCGCCTGCCTGCCCGGGGCTGACTGCCCCTATGGCAAACAAGCCTGGACCCTTGAACAAAACGCCAAGGGCCGCTTCTCGATCAAGGGCCTGAGCGCGGGCGCCAACATGGGCGAAGTGTTCCGCCTGGAATACAGCCAGGGCTTGCCACTGGATAAAGTCGCGTTCGGCAACGGTCGTACCGCAGCCCAAGTGTCCAGCCTGATGGTGCTGACCAAAGCCAAGTACGACTACCTCAATGACATCCCCTATATCGCCAGTCGCGGTGCGTCAGAGCTGATGAACCAGATTTCGCTGGAACTCAAGCAAGGCACCCCGCTGGCCCAAAAAGACGGGCAAAGCATCCCGCCTGATGTGCCGCTGATGCTGCTCGTGGCCCACGACACCAATATCGCCTACCTGCGCACCATGCTCGGCTTCGGCTGGAAGCTGGGGGACTACATCGAGAACAATATCCCGCCCGTCGGTACGCTGCAGTTTGAACGCTACAAGGAAGTCAAAACCGGCGAGTACTTTCTGCGCATTGCCTTTGAGGCGCAGTCAATGGATCAGATCCGCAACCTGACGCAGCTGACCGGCGCCCAAAAACCGCTCAAGCGTGATTTCAACAGCGCCGGGGACTGCCGTAAAACCAGCGTCGGCCTGCTTTGCCCGCTCAAGGATGCGATGGCCACCGTGGATCAGAACATCGACCCGACTGCACTGACGCCGTACTCATTCGAGTGATCCGGCGCCGTTGAAACCTCAGCGCCAGGACTGGCTTCACGTTGTTGCAACCAGTGCAGCAAGTCCTGTCCGCTCATGGGTCGTGCAAACCAGTAGCCCTGCCCTTCAACGCACCCCATTGTCAGCAAGCGCTGAAACTGGGCCTCGGTTTCGATCCCTTCAATGACCACCGACAGGCCCAGGGTTTTACCCAGGGCCAGGGTGTTGGCGATCACCGCTTCGCAGCGCGGTTCATGCTCCAGGTGGCGAACAAACCCGGCGTCGAGCTTGATTTCATTAAATGGCAACTGACACAGCCGTTGCAGCGAGGAAAACCCGGTTCCAAAGTCGTCGATCGATAACCGGCAGCCCATCATTCGCAGGCGTACCAGGTTCTCCAGGCTGGCGGCCGGCGCTTGCAGCAGTCCGTTCTCGGTCAGTTCGAAGGTCAGCCTGGAGCCTGGCGTCGCATGCCGGGTCAGGATGCCCTTGAGGGTGTAAGTCAGCTGGTTATTGGCCAATTGCACGGTTTGCAGGTTGAACGCCATGTTCAAGGGAAAGCCCTGAATCCTGGCTTGCTCTTGCAGTCTCAACGCCTGATCCAGTTGGGCAAACAACATGTCGTCCATCAACCCGCAGCGCTCCAGCACCAGGATAAACATGGCCGGGGGCAGCACCCCTTTACTCGGGTGCTGCCAGCGACACAGCACCTCAACACCACACACCTCGCCGGTCTGCAGGTTGAACTTGGGTTGGTACCAGGCCTGCAGTTGCTGCAGGGCCAGGGCCTGGCGCACCTCGTCTTCACAGGCCAGTTGCACCTTACTGCCGGGCGTTTTCTCGGTGGTGCAGGCGCCCTGATACTTTGCCAGCAGAGGCCCAAGCACTTCGGCGTGCAGCGGCTTGCCGACATCACCCAGCAACTCCACCCCCAAAAGGGTAACGATCTGACGCGCCGTGCGGCGCAAGTCAGCCGACAGGGCACTGCTGATGATGATGGCTTTGGCTTGCCCCGACTTGCCCACCCGGCGCAAAAAGGCCAGACCGTCCATGCCTTCCATCTGCAAATCGCACACGGCGATATCCACCGCACCTGCCTGCTCAAGAACCGCCAGCGCCTCACTGCCATCACTGGCCTCAAACACTTCATGACAGCCCAGCGAGCGAAACAGGCTCACCGCTACGGCGCGCTGGAAGTCGTCATCTTCCAAAATCAGGATACGCAGTGAATGACCAGACATCAGGTTGACCCATCGAAAAACGGTGTAGGTCAATTGTCCCGGAGACAACAGGATAGTTACCTAGGAAATTTCCCCTTAAACGTAGGAATTATCCCAAGCCGACCCGGCTGTCGATTGAGCGTCAGCGAGCACTGCGGGTGAAGATGCGGATCACCTCATCCAGGTGCTCGGCCATGGCCTGACGCGCAGCGTCCGGGTCGTGCTGCTCCAGCGCTTGCAGCACGCGCCGGTGTTCATTTTCCGAACGATGAATCATGTCGTCCGGGGTGTAATGGCTTTGCAAACGCTGGAACATGCTGCCGTAACGGTGCCCCAGCAAATGCTGGATCATCAGCGCATAGGCCGGGTTGTCCGAGGCCTGGGCGATGCGGATATGGAACAGGCGGTCGCCCGGGTGGGTATGGGAGTCTTCGCGATTGTCCTGCACGTTGCGTTCGAACGCCTCGCGGATGCCCGCCAATTCTTCGTCACTGGCATTCACCGCCGCCAGTGCAGCGGCCTCGGGCTCGATCAGGCGCCGGGCCTGAAGCAAGGCGAACGGCGGGATTTCAGCGCTGAAATCAACTTCGATGCCCAGTTCGGGGTCCAGTTCTTTCCACTGATTGCGGGTGGCCTGGGCCATCACCGGCTCATCGGACACCGCCTGCACCGGAGGCTCACAGACCAGCACTCCGTTACCCACGCGCACATCCACCAGGCCGATGACTTCCAGCGCAATCATCGCCTCGCGCACCGAAGCGCGACTCACGCCCAGCAACTTGGCCAACTCCCGCTCAGCCGGCAAGCGGCTGCCCGGCGGAAATTCACCGCTGTCGATCAAGGCCCGTAGCTGATCAGCGATTTGCCGATAAAGCCTTTGATTATCAATAACTTGAAATGGCATCAGGAAATAAGCTCTGGTAAGGACAGCCTTCGACAAGCTCGTTTGGCAAAAAAAGGCGCTTGTTGAAGCTTGAGGTGCATGCTACAAAAGGACCAATGGCCTGACCATTGGACGGATAACGTAAAGCGATCATAGCAAACCTTATCCACACACTTGCGTCGTTTTGCCATTTGTTACGCCCGCAATGGCCTGACCATTAGGCCTATAACGACAAAAACAACAACATCGCAATGGAGCCCCCATGGATCTTTCCGGCAAACGCGTGCTGATCACTGCGGCCGCTCAGGGTATTGGCCAGGCCAGTGTCCAGGCGTATCTCGCCGCTGGCGCCGAAGTCTTCGCCGCCGACATCAATGCCGCCGCCCTCGACGCCCTTGAAGGCGCGCACACTCATCTTCTGGACGTCACCGACGCCGCTGCCATCGAGCGCCTGGCCAAAACACTTGGCCCGCTGGATGTGCTGTTCAACTGCGCGGGCGTGGTTCACAGCGGCAATATTCTGGAATGCAGCGAAAAGGACTGGAGCTTCGCCCTGGACCTCAACGTGACCGCCATGTACCGCATGATCCGCGCTTTCTTGCCGGGCATGCTGGGCAACGGCGGCGGTTCGATCATCAACATGGCCTCGGTGGCCTCCAGCGTCAAAGGCGTGCCCAACCGCTTTGCCTACTGCGCCAGCAAAGGCGCGGTCATTGGCCTGACCCGTTCAGTGGCGGCTGATTTTGTGAGCCAGAACATCCGTTGCAACGCCATCTGCCCCGGCACCGTCGACTCCCCTTCCCTGCGCCAGCGCATCAGCGAACAGGCTCTGCGCGAAGGCCGCAGTGTCGACGAGGTGTACGCCGCCTTTGCTGCGCGCCAGCCCATGGGCCGCATCGGCACCGCCGAAGAAATCGCCCAGTTGGCGCTGTACCTGGGATCGAGTGCCAGCGGCTTCACCACCGGCACGGCACAAATCATTGATGGCGGCTGGAGCAACTGACGCCATCGCTTTTGACTTTGCTCTCGTGGGAGCGGGCTTGCTCGCTTCCACAGGGCCCTACCCCTTCCAAAAAGGATTGTTTATGAAACTGCTGCGCTACGGTGACAAAGGTCAGGAACGCCCTGCCCTGCTCGACAACAACGGTCAACTGCGCGACTTGTCCGCAGTGGTCGCAGACATCGCAGGCCAAACCCTGAGCCCCGAAAGCATTGCCCGCCTGCAAGATATCGACCCCTCGACCCTGCCACTGGTTGAGGGCTCCCCACGTATCGGCGCCTGCGTTGGTCAGGTCGGCAAATTTATCTGCATCGGCCTCAACTACGCCGACCATGCTGCCGAAACCGGCGCCGCCATCCCCGCCGAGCCTGTGGTGTTCAGCAAATGGACCAGCGCCATTGTCGGCCCCAACGACAACGTTGAAATCCCGCGCAACTCGCGCAAAACCGACTGGGAAGTCGAACTGGGCGTGGTCATCGGCAAAGGCGGTCGCTACATCAGCGAAAGCGATGCCCTTGAGCATGTGGCTGGATATTGCGTGATCAACGACGTGTCCGAGCGTGAGTTCCAGCTGGAGCTGGGCGGCACCTGGGACAAAGGCAAGGGCTGCGACACCTTCGGCCCGCTTGGGCCGTGGCTGGTGACCCGTGATGAAATCGCCGACCCGCACCAGCTCGACCTGTGGCTGGAAGTGGACGGCAAGCGCTACCAGAACGGCAACACGCGGACGATGATTTTCCAGATCCCGAAAATCATCAGCTACCTCAGCCAGTTCATGAGCCTGCAACCGGGCGACGTGATTTCCACCGGCACCCCGCCAGGTGTCGGCCTGGGCATCAAGCCCGAACCCGTGTACCTGCGCGCAGGCCAGACCATGCGCCTGGGTATCAGCGGGCTGGGCGAACAACAGCAACGCACCGTGAATGCCGACTGACAGGGAGCTGCACCATGACCACGATTACTGCCGTACGGGTTGAAGACATCCGCTTCCCCACCTCGCAATCGCTCGACGGTTCTGACGCGATGAACCCGGACCCGGACTACTCGGCGGCCTATGTCATCCTCGAAACCGACACCCCGGGCCTTGAAGGCCATGGCCTGACCTTCACCATCGGCCGTGGCAATGAAATCTGCTGCGCCTCGATCAAGGCCCTGTCCAGCCTGCTGGTGGGGTTGAAGCTGGAATGGATCGCCGAAGACATGGGCCGCTTCTGGCGCCACGTCACCAGCGATAGCCAACTGCGCTGGATCGGCCCGGACAAGGGCGCCATTCACCTGGCCACTGGCGCGGTGGTCAATGCCGCCTGGGACCTGTGGGCCAAGGCAGAAGGCAAACCCGTGTGGCGCCTGGTGGCCGACATGAGCCCCGAAGAACTGGTGCGCTGCATTGATTTTCGCTACATCACCGACTGCATAACCCCGGCACAAGCCCTCACGTTGTTGCGCGAACGCGCCCAGGGCAAGGCCGAGCGCCTGGCTTCGCTCGAAGCTGACGGCTACCCCTGCTACACCACCTCGGCCGGGTGGCTCGGTTATGCCGATGACAAACTGCGCAGGCTGTGCCAGGAGGCGGTGGATGCAGGCTTCAGCCACGTCAAACTGAAGGTCGGCCATGACCTGCAGGACGACATCCGCCGCGTGCGTATCGCACGCGAGGTGTTGGGGCCGGATCGCCAGTTGATGATCGACGCCAATCAGGTATGGGAAGTGGACGAGGCCATTGACTGGGTGCGCGAGCTGTCATTTGCCAACCCGTGGTTTATCGAAGAACCCACCAGCCCGGACGACGTGGAAGGTCATCGCAAGATCCGCCTGGGCGTTACCCCGGTCAAGGTCGCAACCGGTGAGATGTGCCAGAACCGTATCGTGTTCAAGCAACTGATCATGCGCGAAGCCATTGATGTGGTGCAGATCGACGCCTGCCGTCTCGGCGGGGTCAATGAAGTGCTGGCCGTGATGCTGATGGCCGCCAAATACAACCTGCCCGTGTGCCCCCATGCGGGTGGCGTAGGTTTGTGCGAATACGTGCAGCACCTGTCGATGATCGATTACCTGTGCATCGCCGGGACTCACGAAGGCCGGGTGGTGGAGTTTGTCGACCATCTGCATGAGCACTTTGAAGACCCGTGCGTGATTCGCAACGCGGCCTATATGCCACCCCAGGCGCCGGGCTTCTCGATCCAGATGAAAGCAGCGTCCCGCGAGCAGTATCGGTACCGGGGCTGAACCCACGGGCGGAGCACAATAATAATGTCGTCCTTACACTCACTACGGCTCGATGCCCACCAGCACTTCTGGCGCTATGACCCGGCCAGCTATCCCTGGATAGGTCACGGCATGGACGCTTTGCGCCGCAACTTTGAGCCTGAAGACCTGCGCCCGCTGCTGGATGCGGCCGGGCTTGACGGCTGCATTGCCGTGCAGGCCCGGGCCTGTACCGGCGAAACCGATCAATTGTTGCTGTTGGCTGAGCGTTACCCGTGGATTCGCGCCGTGGTGGGTTGGGTCGACCTGTGCGCGGGGGATCTTGAACAGTCCCTGGAGCGCTGGGCGCAGGCACCGGCATTGCGTGGTTTTCGGCATCAACTGCAAGACGAAGACTCACCGGCCGGGTTCATGCAGAACCCGGCGTTCAACCGGGGGCTGAGCACCTTGCAGCGCCAGGGCCTGGTCTATGAAGTGCTGATCAAGGCCCAGGATCTGGGGGCGGCAACGGCACTGTGCCGACAACACGATCAGCATCATCTGGTGCTCGACCACCTGGGCAAACCCGATGTGCAGGCCAACCATTTAAAGGCCTGGGCCAAACAGCTCGCGCCGCTGGCTGCCTTGTCCCACGTCAGTTGCAAGCTGTCGGGGCTGATCACCGAAGCCCATTGGCAAGACTGGCACAGCGGGCAACTGACGCCTTATTTGCACACCGCACTGGAACTGTTCGGCCCCGACCGCTTGATGTTCGGCTCCGACTGGCCGGTGTGCCTGCTGGCCAGCGAATACGCACACACCTGCGACGTGCTCGCCAGCGTGTCGCAAGACGCGGCCATTTGGGGTGGCACGGCGTGCCGCGTCTACAACATAGAGGGATCGACTCCATGAATCTGTATCTGCAAGACAAGGTGTTTATCGTCACTGGCGGCGGTTCGGGGATTGGCGCGGCCATCTCCCTGGGGCTGGCCGACGAAGGCGCGATACCGGTGATTTTCGGTCACAGCCCACTGTCCGATGAACTGGCACGGCAACTGGATCTACGCGGTACGCAGAGCCTGTTCATCCAGGTCGAACTGCGTGACGAAGACGCCTGCCGCGCAGCGGTCGCGACGGTGCTGCAACGCTTTGGACGCATCGACGGGCTGGTCAACAACGCCGGGGTCAACGACAGCGTAGGCCTTGAGGCCGGGCGCTCGGCCTTTGTCGATTCCCTGGAAAAGAACCTCATCCATTACTACGTGATGACCCACTTGTGTGTCGACGCGCTCAAGGCCACTCGCGGGGCCATCGTCAACATCAGCTCCAAGACGGCCCTCACCGGGCAAGGCGGCACCAGCGGTTATACCGCGGCCAAGGGCGCGCAACTGTCGTTGACCCGCGAATGGGCCACTTCGTTGCTGGCCGACGGGATTCGGGTCAATGCGGTGATCCCGGCAGAAGTCATGACCCCACTGTATGAGCGCTGGATCGACACGTTCGCCGACCCGAAGGCCAAGCTTTCGAGCATCGTCGAAAAAATCCCCTTCGGCCAACGCATGACCACGGCCTCGGAGATCGCCGACAGCGTGCTGTTTCTGCTGTCCTCGCGTGCCTCCCACACCACCGGGCAATGGCTGGTGGTGGACGGTGGCTACACCCACCTGGACCGGGCGCTGACATGACTCGCCAGTGCCTGGCGCTGGACCTCAAGGACGACCCGGCATTGATCGCCGAGTACGAGCGCCTGCACCGGCACATCTGGCCGCAGATCAGCGCCCACCTGCGCCAGCACGGCGTACTGGACATGCAGATCTGGCGCCTGGGCACCCGGTTGTTCATGGTCATGGACACCGCCCCCGGCTTCAGCACTGAAGCTTTTGAACGGGCCAGCGCCAGCGACCCCAGGGTGCAGGAATGGGAGGCACTGATGTGGCGCTTCCAACAGCCCACACCCTGGACCTTGCCCCATGAAAAATGGGCGCCAATGAGCCGGATATTCAGTTTGAAACACTCATCCTGACCCGCTTCCACACAGAACCATGCAAGTCGCACACAACAATAAAAAGGAGATGCGTCATGTCACTCAAGCACTCGAACGTCGCAGAGCCGTCCTTTACCCGGGCGGTTACGTCCTATCGCTGGGCACTGATTCTGGTGACCTGCCTGTTTTTCCTGTGGGGGCTGTCCTATGGCCTGCTCGATGTACTGAACAAACACTTTCAGGAAACCCTGCACGTCAGCAAGGCCCAGTCGGGCCTGCTGCAAAGCGCGTACTTCGGGGCGTACTTTCTGATCGCCCTGCCTGCCGGCTTCATCATGGACCGATACGGCTACAAGGCCGGTATTTTGCTGGGCCTGTGCCTCTACGCCACCGGCGCCCTGCTGTTCATGCCAGCCGCTGCCGCACAGAGCTTTCAGTTCTTTCTGTTCGCCCTGTTTGTAATCGCCTGCGGCCTGGGTTGCCTGGAAACCGCCGCCAACCCGTATGCCACGGTATTGGGTGAGCCCGCCGGTGCCGAGCGACGCTTGAACCTGGCACAGTCATTCAACGGCCTGGGGCAGTTCTTCGGACCGTTGATTGGCGGCGCACTGTTCTTCAGTGGAGCCAACAGCACCGACACCACCCAATCGCTGCAAATGACCTACCTGGTGATTGCCGCGCTGGTGTTGCTGGTGGCGGTGCTGATCGCCCGCACCCCGTTGCCCGACTTGCGCGAGCAGGAAGTGCAAGCCGGGCAGCACGACCACAAAACCCTGTGGCAGCACCGCGAGTTCGTCACAGGGGTGATCACCCAGTTTTTCTATGTGGGCGCCCAGGTCGGCGTGGGTGCTTTTTTCATCAACTACGTCACCGAACACTGGGCACACATGAGCAGCCAGCAAGCCGCGTATTTGCTCTCGGTGGCGATGCTCAGCTTCATGTTTGGCCGGTTCTTCAGCACCTGGCTGATGGGCCGCGTCAACGCCCAGCGTCTGCTGCTGATCTACGCATTGATCAACGTCGGGCTGTGCGCGGTGGTGGTAACGGGGATTGAAGGCCTGTCGGTGGTGGCGCTGGTGGCGACGTTCTTCTTCATGTCGATCATGTTCCCGACGCTGTTTGCCATGGGCGTGAAAAACCTCGGGCCGCATACCAAGCGCGGCAGCTCATTCATGATCATGGCCATTGTCGGCGGCGCGCTGCTGCCCTACGTGATGGGCCTGGTGGCCGACCACACCTCCACGGCCGTGGCCTACCTGCTGCCGATGGGTTGCTTTGTGATCGTTGCGGCTTATGCCCGTGGTGCTCTCAGAGGCAAGCCAGCCCTTTAAATGCCGTTGTACTCCACAAAAAAAATAATCGGAGCACCTCATGTCCAACCCCGTCCTGCAACAGGCGCTGAGTAAAATTCGCTGGCGCATCCTGCCCTTTGTCGCGTTGATGTTCGCGATGGCCATCATCGACCGTTCCAACATCGGCTTTGCCAAACACGCCTTTCAGGCGGACACCGGCCTGAGCAACGCAGCGTTTGCGTTAGGCGCGGGGATTTTCTTTATCGGCTACGCGGTGTTCGAAGTCCCCAGCAACCTGATGCTGCACAAGATCGGCGCCCGCATCTGGCTGAGCCGGATCATGGTCACCTGGGGGCTGGTGTCGGCGGCGATGATGTTTGCCCACGACGAAACCAGCTTTTACATCCTGCGTTTTTTGCTGGGCGTGGCCGAAGCGGGTCTGTCGCCGGGGGTGGTGCTGTACCTGACCTACTGGTTCCCGCAGAACCAGCGCGGCTCGGCCTACGGCATCTACTATTTCGGCGTACCGGTGTCGCTGATGGTGGGCGGGCCCGTGTCGGGCTGGTTGCTGGAAACCGCGCAATTCGGCCTCACCGGCTGGCAATGGATGTTTGTGACCGAAGGCCTCGCGGCTTCGATCATCGGCGTGTTTGCGTTCTTCTACCTGACCGACAAACCCCGCGACGCCAAGTGGCTGAGCCCTGAAGAAAAGGCAGTCATCGAACACGAACTGGAAAAAGAACACCTGCTCAAGGCCAACAAGGGCCCTTCGTCGTGGCGCGCGGCACTGATCAACCCGGTGGTGCTGTACTTCACCCTGATCTATTTCACGATACAGGTCAGCGTCTATGGGGTGCTGTTCTACCTGCCGACGCGGATCGCCGAGTTGCTGGGCACCGGCATTGGCTTGAAAGTCGGCGCACTGACTTCAATTCCGTGGATTGCCACCGTGTGCATGCTGTACATCGTGACTCGCCATGCCGACCGCACAGGTCAGCAAACCCGCTTCGCCGCGCTGATGCTGGCATTGGCGGCAGTGGGCATGGTGGGATCGACATTGAGTGGCAGCCTGCCACTGGTGATTTTGGCGTTCTGCGTGGCAGCCGCCGGTTTTATTACCGTGCAACCGTTGTTCTGGACACTGCCTACCCGCTTTTTGGGCGGCGCGGCGGCGGCCAGCGGGATTGCGGTGATTGGTGCGCTGGGCAACCTTGGTGGTTTCCTGGCACCCACGGTCAAAACCTGGGCCGAGGGCTACTTCAACAACCCCCATGCAGGCATGTACTTTTTGGCCGGGACGGCGTTGCTGGGCGCGCTGATGTTGATCCGCTGTGCAAGAACCGGACAAGAACCCGGCATCCAGGTTGATTCACCGTCCGTGACAGCACCTGCGACACGCTGACCGCAGCGGCGGGTATTAACACGGGTCACATGTGAGCTACATTGGGAAACAGTTGGAATCAAAACAACAGCCCGAAATCTCACAAAGGGTGACCCGTGAATACCAATCAAAAACTGAGAACTTTCGACCTGATTCGCGAAGCGGTACTGCCCGAGTACCGCGACCGGGTGAACGAGTACCTGAGCCTTTATGAAGAGGCGCTCCAAAGCGAAAGCACCCGCACTGCCGATAGACACGCCAGCGCCCATCAACTGCGGGGCTACCTGCGCGGCCTGAACACCACCCGGGTGCTGGGCATGGCTGACTGGGAAGAGCTGGACCGACGCATTACCGAGTCGTGGTTGTAACGGTAAACACCTATCCCCCCCGTGGGAGCGGGCTTGCTCGCGATGATATCGACGCGGTAGTTCAGATACACCGTGTCGCCCGAATTGCGAGCAAGCCCGCTCCCAACAAACCCTCTCTCAGTCAGGCGGGGACAAACGCAGCCTGCGGTGCCTGCGGGGCTTTCGGCTCCTTGAGCAGCGCAAAGTAGGCGAAAGCCGAACACGCAGCCACCACCGCACTGATCACGAATGCCGAAGAAAACGAGCCGCTCTGCTGAACGCTGAACCCCGTCAGGATCGGGGCTATGGAGCCCGCCAGATAACCGCCAAAGTTCTGGATCGAACCAAACGAAGCGACACGCTCCGACGGCACGATGGTGTTGACGATCATCCACGCCGTGGCGCTGGAGATGTTGATGAAGAACATGGTCAGGCACAGCAGGATCACGCACGCCACCACGTTGGTGGTAAACGCCACGATCAGGGTAAACAGCGCCCCGCCCAGCAGGCCCAGAATCACCATCAGTTTTCGGCTGGCCAGTACCCGCATGCCCCTCGCCACCAGGCGGTCGCAGCATTTGCCGGCGACGATGGTGCCCAAGGCGCCGAACAGATAAGCCAGAGATATCACCCAGGCCGTGCGGTACAGGTCCAGGCCATGCTCGCGCTCAAAGTAGCCGGGCAGCCAGGTGAGATTGAGCCAGATCATGTAGATCACGCCCATGAACCCGAGGAATGCACCCCATGTATTGCGGTCCTTGAACAGCGAGGTCCAGCGCACTTTCGGCGCCTTGGCCTGCTGCACCGGTACCGGTTCTGCGCGGCCTGTTTCGGCCATGTATTGCGCTTTGCTTTTGTAGAACTTGAACCAGCACACCGCCAGTAACAGGCCCATCACACCGGTCAGGATGAACATCCCGCGCCAGCCCAGATGCACCATGAATACGGTCAACAAAGGCGGCGCCAGGCACGGCCCGATGCAGGTCGAGGACCACACCCAGCCGGTTGCCGTGCCCCGCTCCTGGGTGTCGAACCACTCCGACAAGGCCTTGGCCGCCGAAGGAAAGACCGGTGCCTCGCCAATCCCCAGCAATACCCTCAGCCCGACCAGATGGCCGTAGCTGCTGAATAGCCCGAAAGCCGCCTGCGCTACCGACCACACCACCAGCGAGCCACCCAGTGCCAGCTTGCTGCCCAGCTTGTCGATCAAGGCACCGAGGGGGAGTTGGGAGAAGGCGTAGGCAATGGAAAATGCAGAGAGCATCACGCCCATTTGCATCGGGCTGATGGCCAGGTCTTTCTGGATAGTGGTGTTGGCGATGGACAGCGCACTGCGGTCCAGGTAGTTGACCACGCCAATCAGGAACAGGAAGAAGATTGTCAGCGTCTTGTAGCTTTTTATTGTTCTCATTCGCGCCTCTCATGAGCGGTTTCGCCCCTACCCGGCAGGTGGGGCGACGCTCACTTTAGAGGGCGATCTGGCCTGTGCCCAATCACATGATTGGATCAGTTAATAACTGAGGGTTATCAAGATGTCTGGCGAGCACCGCGCAGGGCATCGGGACCACTTAACAGGGCATCGATAAAGGCTTTGGCAGACCACTGAGGCACTTCGTTGCGCCGGGTAATCACGCCGTAATCCGCCAGTACCAGGGGAAACGGCAACGCCAGACGGGTCAAGCGCCCGGCCTGGATTTCCGGCTCGACCATCGACTCCGCCAGCATGGCCACCGCAGGCGTTGTTTGCAGCAGTTGCATCGTGGTTTGCAGGGACACGGTTTCCACGGTGTTTTCAGGGGTTTGCATACCCGCCTCGACAAAGGCTTTTTCTACCCGCGCCCGCATCGGTGTGCCCGTGGGGTAAATCACCCAGGGCCAACTGCCGAGTTCGGCCAGGGGGACTTCGCTGGCCCCCGCCAACGGATGCTGACTGCCGGTGACCAGACACAACGGCTCCGGTGCCAGCGCCTGGAACTCGAACAGTTCACGGTGACGGTCGAGGGTAAACCGGGCCACCACCAGGTCCAGTTCCTTGTGTTCAAGCAGGGTCAGCATGTTGGCACTGGTGCCTTCAAGCACTTGCACGGTGAGCAACGGCCACTGCTGCTTGACCCTCACAATCGCCGCGGGCACCGCCAGAGCCGTTGCCGCATAGATAGTGCCGACCTTCAGCAGGCCATGCCCGCCCTGGCGCAGATGATTGATCTGGCTGACGAACTGGCCGGTATCGTTCAACGCGATCTGGGCGAACCGGGCCACGTGGGTACCCAGATCGGTAAGCGTCATGCTGCGCGGCAAACGGGCAAAGACGTCGAAACCCAATTGGTGCTCGATCTCACGCAGCATCTTGCTGACTGCTGGCTGGCTGATGCTCATTTCCTGCGCGGTGGCATGCATGTTTTGCGTGCGCGCCAGCGTGTCGATAAGCACCAAATGGCGAAACCGCAGCCAGTTGCACAGTTGGTTAAACCCGACATCCGCCATCCGATAACCTCCGGTTATTAAGTCCTGAGAATATCTCATTGGCGATTATCGCAAAGCAACTTTAGTGTGAAGGGGTTGCGCCAAATAATAACAACGGACTCTTGTCATGAACCTAGCCAACAAACGCGTTCTGATCACCGCTGCAGCGCAGGGCATAGGCCGCGCATCGGTACTGGCCTTTCGGGATGCCGGCGCTCAGGTCATCGCCACCGACCTGCATATCGAAGCATTGCACGACATTCCCGGCATTCAAACCCTGTCTCTGGACGTGACCCGTGCCTCGGACATTGACGCGATCTGCCAACAGGTGGGCAACGTGGACGTGCTGTTCAACTGCGCCGGTTACGTGCACAGCGGTGCCGTCCTTGAGTGCGACGAACAGGCCTGGCAATTCTCTTTCGACCTCAACGTAACGGCCATGTACCGGATGATCCGTGCCTTCTTGCCAGGCATGTTGAGCAACGGTGGTGGCTCGATCATCAACATGGCTTCGGTGGCCTCCAGCGTCAAAGGTGTGCCCAACCGCTTTGCCTACACCGCCAGCAAAGCCGCCGTGATCGGCCTGACCAAATCGGTGGCCGCCGACTACGTAGGCCAGGGCATTCGCTGCAACGCCATTTGCCCCGGCACGGTGGACTCCCCGTCGCTGCGCCAGCGCATCGCCCAGCAGGCACTTGAGCAAGGGCGCTCCGAAGCCGAGGTGTACCAGGCTTTCGTCGACCGCCAGCCCATGGGCCGCATTGGCAACGCTGAAGAAATCGCCCGGTTGGCGCTGTACCTGGCCAGCGATGCCAGCAGTTACACCACCGGCACGACCCAGGTGATTGATGGCGGGATGAGCAACTGAAACCAGACTCACTGTAGTCGCTGCCGAAGGCTGCGATGGGTAGCGCAGCTACCCCGCTTTTGAAGGGCCTGCGGCAGCGGCTACAGGAAATGGCTGCACTCTTCTTATTTGGATAAAGGAGCTTTTATGAAACTGCTGCGCTACGGCGATAAAGGTCAGGAAAAACCCGGTCTGCTGGATGCTCAAGGCAATATCCGTGATGTGTCGGCGCACATCGCCGATGTCGCAGGCTCCGCGCTCAACCCCGAAAGCCTGGCCGCACTCAGCAAGATCGACCCCGCCACCCTGCCGCTGGTCAGTGGTTCGCCCCGTATCGGCGCCTGTGTCGGCCAGGTCGGCAAGTTCATCTGCATCGGTCTCAACTATGCGGACCACGCCGCAGAGTCCGGTCTGGCCGTGCCGTCGGAACCGGTGGTGTTCAGTAAATGGACCAGCGCCATCTGCGGCCCGAACGATAACGTAGAAATTCCCCGCGACTCGACCAAGACCGACTGGGAAGTCGAGTTGGGCGTGGTGATCGGCAAGGGCGGCCGCAATATCAACGAACACAACGCACTGGAACACGTGGCCGGTTACTGCGTGATCAACGATGTGTCCGAACGCGAATGGCAGCTGGAGCGTGGCGGCACCTGGGACAAGGGCAAGGGGTTCGACACCTTCGGCCCCCTCGGCCCGTGGCTGGTGACCCGTGATGAAATCACCGATCCACACCAGCTCGACCTGTGGCTAGAGGTAGATGGACAGCGCTACCAGAACGGCAATACCCGCACGATGGTGTTCCAGATCCCGGCATTGATTGCCTACCTGAGCCGCTGCATGTCGCTGCAACCAGGCGATGTGATTTCCACCGGTACGCCACCGGGTGTGGGCCTGGGCGTCAAGCCGTCGCCGGTCTATCTGCGCCCGGGTCAGGAAATGCGCCTGGGCATCAGCGGCCTGGGCGAACAGCGCCAGCGCACCGTGCAGGCCGACTGATTCACCGCTCAAACAACTATAAGAAACAGGGGCTGTACATGAGAATTCTAATCACCGGCGGTACCGGCTTTATCGGCAAGCAACTGGCTCAGCGTCTGCTTGACCTGAACACCCTGACCCTCGAAGGCCAGGCACCTCGTGCCATTGAACGCATCGTGCTGTTTGATGCCTTTGCGGGCGAAGACCTGCCCAGTGATCCGCGCATCGAACTGGTGACCGGTGATGTGGCTGACCCTGAAGTCATCGCCCGGGTGACTGACGGCGTGGATCTGGTATGGCACCTGGCAGCGGTGGTCAGCTCGGCTGCCGAGGCGGATTTCGACCTCGGCATGCAGGTCAACCTTCACGGCCTGATGTTGCTGCTCGAAACCCTGCGCAAACAGGGCAACGCACCGCGCTTTGTGTATGCCAGCGGCTTCGCCGTATTTGGCGGCACGCTGCCGCCTGTGGTCGATGACAACACCGTACTCACCCCTCAGTCCTCCTACGGCATGCAAAAAGCCGTGGGCGAACTGCTGGTGGCCGACTATGCGCGCAAGGGCTTTGTCGATGGCCGCGTGCTGCGCCTGCCAACGGTGGCCGTGCGCCCCGGCAAGCCGAACAAAGCGGCATCGACCTTCTTCAGCTCGATCATCCGCGAACCGCTGGCAGGCCTGCCTGCCGTCTGCCCGGTGCGCCCGGACACCCAGGTGTACCTGACCTCGCCGCGTCGCATTATCGAATCGATGTTGCTGGGCATGACCCTGTCGCCGCAAACCCTGGGCAACGAACGCATCATCCCGCTGCCGGGTGTGACCACCACCGTGGCGGACATGGTCTCGGCGCTGCAACGGGTCGCCGGTGAGGACGTCACCCAACTGATTCGCTGGGAGCCGGACGCCACCATCCAGCGCATCGTCGAAAGCTGGCCGAGCAAGGTCCAGGCCCCTCGCGCCCGGGCACTGGGCTTTACCGCCGACCCGGACTTCGACGCCATCGTGCGCGCCCATATCGAGGATACGGCCCCCAAATAACCCCACACCTCTGTGGGTGCGGGCTTGCTCGCGACGGGATCGATGCGGTTGTTCAGTGACACCGCGTCGCCTTTATCGCGAGCAAGCCCGCTCCCACAAAAAGCAAAAAAGCTCGCGTTACACACAACAATAAAAACTGAGGCCGTGCGATATGACCACAACGCCACTTCCCGATGTCTCCGACATCGAACAACAGACGATCAAGCGCGTTACCAAACGCATGATCCCCTTTCTTATCCTGCTGTTTTTGGTCGCCTTCCTGGACCGCAACAACGTCGGGTTCGCCGCACTGCGGATGAACGAAGACATCGGCATCAGCCAGACTATTTATGGCCTGGGCGCGGGTATTTTCTTCCTCGGCTACTTCATGTTCGAAGTGCCGAGCAACATTCTGCTGCACCGCTACGGCGCCCGTGTCTGGATTGCACGGATCATGGTGACCTGGGGCATCATCGCAGGGGCCATGGGCTTTTTGCAGACGCCCGTGCACTTCGTCTCCCTGCGCGTACTGCTGGGTATCGCTGAGGCCGGGTTCTTTCCGGGGGTCATTTACCTGCTGTCGCTGTGGTTCCCGAGCCGTTACCGCGCCCGCATGATCGCTACCTTTTACCTGGGCGTTCCCATTGCACAAATCATCGGCGCGCCCCTGTCGGTAGGCCTGATGGAACTGGGCGATGCCTGGGGCTTGGTCGGCTGGCGCCTGATGTACATCGTTGAGGCCGTACCGGCCGTGATCCTCGGTGTGGTGTGCTACTTCTACCTCACCGACCACCCGGCGGATGCTCACTGGCTGACCGACAAACAGCGCAACTGGCTGATCAACACCCTGGCCCAGGAAGAGCGCAACAAACCGCTGGTGGTGGGCATTCAACCGACCAAAGGCCAGATGATCCGCAAGGCACTGTGCAACCGTCAGGTATGGCTGCTGGCGCTGGTGTATTTCGGCATCACGTCGGGCTCCAACGCGATGAACTTCTTCATGCCCACCGTACTGGCCTCGTTCCGTGGCTCGTTCGGGCTGGAGATCGGCCTGATGCAGAACGGCTTGATCACCGCCATCCCGTACGCCGTCGCCGCTGTGGCGATGATCTGGTGGAGCCGTCGCTCTGATCGCCTGCAAGAACGTCACTGGCATGCCGGCGGCGCCGCCATGCTCGCGGCCGTGTCCATTGCCGTGGCGCTGTGGCTCAACCAGCCGTGGATCATCGTCGTCGGTTTCATCCTTCTGGCGATGGGTGTTTACAGCGCGATCAACGTGTTCTGGGCCGTCCCGGGGCAAGTACTGACGGGCGTCGGGGCCGCCGTGGGGATTGGCCTGATCAACTCCATCGGTAACCTCAGCGGCTTTATCGGCCCTTACCTGACCGGCTATCTGTTCACCGTCACCGGCAGCTACACCCCAGGCTTCATGGTGATTGCTGCACTGGTCGGCCTGGGTGGCCTGGGCATGGTGCTGATGCCACGCAACAAGGTGTCGCAGATTGGCGAGCAAATGGTCCCGGCGGCTGGAGGCAAAGCATGAGCCTGCCAACCGTAGCCTTCATCGGTACCGGGATCATGGGCCAGCCCATGGCCCGCAACCTGCTGCACGCAGGCTTCCCGGTGCGGGCATGGAACCGTTCTTCCGCCAGGGCGCAGGCACTCGCGGCACAAGGTGCCGAGGCTTTTCAGGCCCCGGCGCATGCCGCAAACGGCGCCCAGGTGCTGATCTGCATGCTCAGCGATGGCCCGACCTGCGACGAGGTGCTGTTTGGCGAGAACGGCGCTGCCCTGGCCTTGGCGCCGGGTGCGCTGGTGATTGTGATGAGTTCGATCCCGGTCGACACCGCCGCCGCACAGGCACGGCTATGTGCCGAACGGGGCCTGCGCTACCTCGACGCCCCGGTGTCGGGGGGCGAGCGTGGGGCGCGGGAAGCCAGCCTGGCGATCATGGTCGGTGGTGAAACCGTGGCCTTCGAGCAAGGCCGCGAGGTGCTGGCCGCCATGGGCCGCCCGGTACACGTCGGCCCGGCGGGCACTGGCGAACTGTCCAAACTGGTCAACCAGTTGATTGTCGCCAGCACCATCGCCACCGTTGCCGAAGGCCTGCTGCTGGCCGAGCGCGGCGGCGCCGACCCGTCAAAAGTCCACGAAGCGTTGATGGGGGGCTTCATCGATTCGCCGATCTGGCGTCAACACGGCCAACGCATGCTTAACAACGACTTCACCCCCGGCGGCCCGGCCAAGTGGCAACTCAAGGACACCCGGACCGCCCTCGCACAAGCGCAAAAGCTGGGCCTGAACCTGCCCGTGGGCACCCTGGTGGACAGTCTGTTTGCAGCGATGGTCGAGGCCGGTGACGGCGAACTCGACCACGCCGGACTGATCCGCCAAGTGCGCCGCAACAACCCTTTGCCCGAATAATCTGCTGGAGCCTGCCATGACCGATTCAACCCCACGCCGCCTGCGCAGCCAGCTGTGGTTCGACGATCCAAGCCACGCCGACCTTACTGCGCTGTACGTTGAGCGCTACATGAACCAGGGCCTGACCCGGGCCGAACTGCAATCGGGACGGCCCATCATCGGTATTGCCCAGACCGGCAGCGACCTCACGCCCTGCAACCGCCACCACATCGAACTGGCCAAGCGGGTCAAGGACGGTATTCGCGACGCGGGGGGCATTCCGATGGAATTCCCGGTGCACCCGATCGCCGAACAGTCACGTCGCCCAACCGCGGCGCTGGATCGCAACCTCGCCTATCTGGGCCTGGTGGAAGTGCTTCACGGCTACCCGCTGGACGGCGTCGTGCTGACCACAGGCTGCGACAAGACCACCCCGGCCTGCCTGATGGCGGCGGCCACCACTGACTTGCCCTCTATCGTGTTGTCCGGCGGGCCAATGCTCGACGGCTGGCACAAAGGCCAGCGCATCGGCTCCGGCACCGTCCTGTGGCATGCGCGCAACCTGCTCAGCGCAGGGGAGATCGACTACGAAGGGTTCATGACCCTGACCACGGCTTCATCGCCGTCCGTGGGCCACTGCAACACGATGGGCACCGCGCTTTCCATGAACGCACTGGCCGAGGCACTGGGCATGTCGCTGCCTGGTTGCGCGAGCATTCCGGCACCGTACCGCGAGCGCGGTCAAATGGCCTATGCCACCGGCATGCGCATCGTCGACCTGGTGCGCGAAGACGTGCGCCCATCGCACATCATGACCCACGCCGCCTTTGAAAACGCCATCGCCGTGGCCTCGGCACTGGGCGCGTCCACCAACTGCCCGCCACACTTGATTGCCATTGCCCGCCACAGTGGCATCGATCTGTCGCTGGAAGACTGGCAGCGTGTGGGCGAAGACGTCCCGTTGCTCGTCAACTGCATGCCTGCCGGTGAATACCTTGGCGAAAGCTTCCACCGCGCGGGCGGCGTACCGGCAGTGATGCATGAACTGGACAAGGTTGGGCGCCTGCACCGCGACTGCCTCACCGTCAGTGGCCGCAGCATGGGGGACGTGGTTGCCGACTGCGTCACCGGCGATCGCGACGTGATCCGCTCATACGAAGATCCGCTGATGCACCGCGCCGGTTTTATCGTACTCAGCGGTAACTTCTTCGACAGCGCCATCATGAAAATGTCGGTGGTGGGTGAAGCCTTCCGCAAGACCTATCTCAGCGACCCGTTGCAACCCAACAGTTTCGAAGCGCGGGCCATTGTGTTCGAGGGGCCCGAAGACTATCAGGCGCGCATCAACGACCCGACGCTGGACATCGATGAACGCTGCATTCTGGTGATTCGCGGCTGCGGCACTGTCGGTTTTCCCGGCAGTGGCGAGGTGGTGAACATGGCACCGCCTTCCAACCTGATCAAGGCCGGGATCGACTCGCTGCCGTGCATGGGCGATGGCCGTCAAAGCGGCACCTCGGCCAGCCCGTCGATTCTCAACATGTCTCCGGAGTCTGCCGTGGGCGGCGGCCTGTCGTTGCTGCGCACGGGGGATCGCCTGCGCGTCGACCTGAATGCGCGCAGTGTCAATTTGCTGGTGGACGAAAGCGTGCTCAACGAGCGTCGCCAGGAACCCCTGCCACCGCTGGCCCCGTCGCAAACGCCGTGGCAGGAACTGTATCGCCAACTGGTAGGCCAGTTGTCCACGGGCGGCTGCCTGGAACCGGCAACACTGTACTGGCGCGTGATCCCGGAAAACGGCCCGCCCCGCCACTCTCACTAAACACTATGGACACATGACCTGTGGGGGCGGGCTTGCTCGCGATGCAGGCGGCGCGCTCTCTCAGGTACACCGCAGTGGCGTCATCGCGAGCAAGTCCGCTCCCGCACTGCCCATTTTTTCAAGGATCAGGCCTATGCAAACGCTGCAATTGACCGTAGAAAACTCCCTGCCGAACGACTGGCAGCGCGCGACGCTGGTGGGTCGTGTATGGCTACCTGGCGAGCGTGGTGGTCCGGCCGTGGTGGTGATTCGAGACGGCGAGGTGATCGACTGCACCGCGCACTTCGCCACCCTGAGCGCGCTACTGGAAAGCGACAAACCGCTGCAAAGCGTACGCGAAATCAGCGGTACGGCCTTGGGTACGATTCAGGCCCTGCTGGCCAACAGTGGCGAGCAGCGTGACATGGCCAAGCCCTATCTGCTGGCCCCTGCAGACCTGCAAGTGATCAAGGCCGCAGGCGTGACATTTGCCGCCAGCATGATCGAGCGAGTCATCGAAGAAAAAGCAGGCGGCGATGCCCTGCGTGCTCAAGAGATCCGCGCCCTGGTACAGGACGTCATCGGTGACAACCTGCGCGACCTGCTCCCCGGCTCGCCCGAGGCCATGCGCCTCAAGCAGGTGCTGATCGAACAGAACATGTGGTCCCAGTACCTGGAAGTCGGTATCGGCCCGGACGCCGAGATTTTCACCAAGGCCCCGATACTGGCGGCGGTGGGCAGCGGTAATGCCATCGGCATTCACCCGGGTTCAAGCTGGAACAACCCGGAACCGGAAGTCGTGCTCGCGGTGGACAGCCAGGGCCGGATTCACGGCGCAACCCTGGGCAACGACGTCAACCTGCGCGACTTCGAAGGCCGCAGTGCGCTGCTGCTGAGCAAGGCCAAGGACAACAACGCATCCTGCGCACTGGGACCGTTTATTCGCCTGTTCGACGAACACTTCAGTCTCGACGACGTGCGCCAATGCGAAGTGACCTTGCGCGTCGAAGGCACGGACGGCTACGTACTGGACGGCAAGAGTTCCATGAACCAGATCAGCCGCGACCCGGCCAATCTGGCGGAGCAAACCCTCAATGCCAACCACCAGTACCCGGACGGCTTTGTGCTGTTTCTCGGCACCCTGTTCGCGCCCACAGAAGACCGCGACCATTCGGGTCAGGGGTTCACCCACAAGGCGGACGACGTAGTGAGCATTTCGTCACCCGCCCTGGGCGCCCTGCACAATCGCGTGACGGGTAGCGACCAGGCTCCACAATGGGCATTCGGGGTTGGGGCACTGATGAAGAACCTGGCGGGGCGCGGGCTGCTGGGCCAGGCCTGACTGATTGAAAGCCACAAAAAAGGCCCCGCCTGTTCAACAGTGCGGGGCCTTTGCGTATCTGGTGTCCCAGGCGGGGTTCGAACCTGCAACCTTCCCCTTAGGAGGGTCAACTACAAACCAGTAAACACAGGACAAACCCAGCAAACAAAGGGCGTTGCTGTGTGATTGTGTGTTCTGATACTGACTGATACTGTGCTTTCTTCTGTCACACTGCTGTCACGACTGGAATCATGAAGACTAAGATTACCCAAAGACTCATTAGCAGCCTGTCCGCAGAGCCGAAAGTTTATCGTGTTCACGACACCCACCTCCCCGGTTTTTTTATTCGCGTTCTGCCCAGTGGGCACATGAGCTATATGGTGACGTGGGGGCGCAACAAGAATGCCACTCTAGGCCGCGTGGGGGTGATGACGCTGGATCAGGCCCGCACTGAGGCTGGCAGGTATCTAACAGACGCACATGAGCACGGCGAACCACTGGCGGTCACCCAAAACCGCAGGAACGCCAGCACCCCTACCCTGCGCGCATTCCTCGACGACACCTATCTGCCGTGGTTCAAGGCTGTAGTGGTCTAATGAAACCGGACACCCTTTTAGGCGAGAATACTCGCCAGATCGAGGTGTCAGATGACCAAACAACGCCGTACCTTTTCCGCTGAATTCAAACGCGAGGCTGCCGACCTCGTGCT
>NZ_JCBCUZ010000022.1:0-96434 GCF_059862735.1 Pseudomonas sp. MF06569
AACGAGCATTCAGCCAAGCCGTTCAAGTGGACAAAGACCGCAGCGGCCATCATCAGCTCGGTACATATGGCAAAGCTGAGTGTGATGAAGAATAAGCTAATGAACTAACCGCTCGAGACACTAGCTAGCCGAGCATCAGCGTATATCAGGCACAAACATATCGTTTTGAATAGGTACGGCAAGCCAAAGCCTGGAAAAAACGACCTGATGAATGACACTGAAAGTATAGGACAGTTCTTACGAACATAATCTCCAAAGTCCACAATATCTATGCGCAACATACCGTACCCCGTTCGAAATCGAGCCGGGGATGATCGCTAATCGGAGACGATCTACGAGAAGGGAAAACACCATCTGATTTGTAGGTTTTTTCCCAAGATATGGATCCAAAAGCCGAATAACGATTCGGCTCCCTTTAGATGTCAAAGTTAATTCTTATTGCCATCCAAACTTGCGAATGTAGAACCCTTTTACCGCCTGGGTCAGCGCCATGTAGGCCAGCAAAATCATTGGTAAGAACACAAAGTACAACCCCGGCAACGCCTGCAACTTGAAGTAGCCTGCCAAAGGCCCCATTGGCAGGAAAATGCCAACGGCCATGATTATCCCCGTCATGACCATCAACGGCATTGCCGCGCGGCTTTGAAGGAACGGGATTTTCGGTGTACGTATCATGTGGACGATCAGGGTTTGGGTCAGCAAACCGACCACAAACCAGCCTGACTGAAACAGGGTCTGGTGTTCGGGTGTGTTGGCTTTGAAGACGTACCACATCAGCCCAAAAGTCAGGATGTCGAAGACCGAGCTGATCGGCCCAAAGAACAACATGAAACGCCCGACATCAGCAGGCTGCCAGCGCTGCGGTTTTTTCAGCATTTCCTCATCGACGTTATCGAACGGGATGGCAATTTGTGACACGTCGTAAAGCAGGTTCTGCACCAGCAAGTGCATTGGCAACATTGGCAGAAACGGAATAAACGCACTGGCGACCAACACCGAGAACACATTGCCGAAGTTCGAGCTGGCAGTCATTTTGATGTACTTGAGCATGTTGGCAAAGGTGCGGCGCCCTTCCAGCACACCCTCCTCCAGCACCATGAGGCTTTTTTCCAACAGAATGATGTCAGCTGCCTCCTTGGCGATGTCTACCGCACTGTCCACCGAAATCCCGATATCTGCCGTGCGCAACGCCGGGGCATCGTTGATCCCGTCGCCCATAAAGCCGACCACATGACCATTGGCCTTGAGCAAACGCACGATACGTTCCTTGTGCGTGGGGGTAAGCCGGGCAAATACGTTGGTGGTTTCCACTGCCTCCGCCAACTGGGCATCACTCATGCGCTCAATGTCGTTGCCCATCAGCAGGCCCTGTTGCTCCAGGCCGACCTCCCGACAGATTTTGGCCGTAACCAATTCGTTATCGCCGGTCAGCACTTTTACGGCAACGCCATGCTCGGCCAACGCCTTGAGCGCCGGGGCGGTGCTCTCCTTGGGAGGGTCCAGGAACGCCACATAGCCAATCAGCGTCAGTTCCTGTTCATCCGCCAGGCTGTAAGTGTCCCGCCCCCCGGTCATTGGCCGCGCAGCCACGGCCACAACCCGCAAGCCTTCCTCGTTGAATTCGGCGGTCACCTGGCGAATACGCGCCAGCAACGGGTCACTCAGGGCTTCTTCCTGATCGCCATGGCGCACGGTGTTACACACGGACAGCACTTCTTCGACAGCCCCCTTGCAGATCAGCAGATGAGGCTGATCCTGCTCGGCCACCACCACCGACATGCGTCGGCGGGTAAAGTCGAACGGGATTTCATCCACCTTGCTGAAAGCCGTGCCCACGTTCAGCTCACGGTGAACCTCAACATGCTCCAGCACCGCCACGTCCAGCAGGTTCTTCAAGCCGGTCTGGTAGTAGCTATTGAGATAGGCCATTTCCAGCACATCGTCAGACTCTTGCCCCCACACATCAACGTGTCGGGCCAGAAAAATCTTGTCCTGGGTCAGGGTGCCGGTCTTGTCGGTGCACAGCACATCCATCGCGCCAAAGTTCTGAATCGCATCCAGGCGTTTGACGATGACTTTTTTACGGGACAAAAACACCGCACCCTTGGCCAGGGTCGAGGTCACAATCATCGGCAACATTTCCGGGGTCAGCCCCACGGCCACCGACAACGCGAACAGCAAGGCTTCGGTCCAGTCCCCCTTGGTAAAACCATTGATAAAGAGCACCAGCGGCGCCATCACAAACATGAAGCGGATGAGTAGCCAACTGATGTTGTTGACCCCAGTCTGAAACGAAGTCGGGCCACGATCGGTCGCACCCACCCGTTGGGCCAGCGCGCCAAAATAGGTGTTATTACCCGTGGTCAGTACCACCGCCGTCGCCGCACCGGAGACCACGTTGGTGCCCATGAACAAGATATTTTCCAGCTCCAGCGGGTTGCTGGTCTGGTTGTCAAACTGACGCGAAAACTTCTCCACCGGCATGGACTCACCGGTCATCGCCGCCTGGCTGACAAACAAGTCCTTGGCACTTAGCACCCGGCAATCGGCCGGAATCATGTCGCCTGCCGACAACACAATCAGATCACCCGGCACCAGTTGCTTGATCGGCAATTCGATACGCTGCGCGCCCCTGATTTGCCGAGCGGCTCCCGAAAACCGGCCAAACATCGGCGAAGTGTCAGCACCAAAGTCTCGGCGCATCACCGTGGCGGTGTTGCTCACCATTTCCTTGAGCGCGTCAGCCGCCTTGTTGGACTTTGCCTCCTGCCAAAAACGCAGCACGGTCGACAGCACCACCATGGTGCTGATCACCACGGCCGCCTGTACGTCATCGGTGGCCAGCGACACACCTGCGAGCAAGGTCAGCAGCAGGTTGAACGGGTTTTTGTAGCAGTGCCACAAATGCACCCAGCGACTGAGCGGCTGTTCGTGCTCAACCTCATTGAGCCCGTGTTGCTGACGCAACGCATCGACCTCGGCATCACTCAACCCGTCGGTGTGGGTGCCCAGGTTGTCGATCAATAACGCGCTGTCGCTGTTGGCAGCGACCACCAGGGTTTGCGCCAGAGTCGGTGGTACTTCCCGACTGACCGTGGTGTTGGTCAGGCTGTCGAGCAAGGCCAGGCGCCGAAAGTGCCGGCCGAAATGGCGAGTACGCAAAAAGCCTGCGAAGAATTCTTTCAGGGCGAGTTTCATGGTGCTACTCCTGCGACGCGAGCGCACATGCCACTGAGGGACTTCGCTCATGATCAAAACGCCGGTAGCTGATGCCCGGCGTTTTAAAGAGTAAGCCGTAAGAAGGATGACGTTTTATCTATCAGAATATTCTTCAGGATCGGTTCAGCCCGGGATGGGCCCGGACTAAATGTCCCCTGGGGCCAGTAGCCTGAAAATCATCACCTGGCCATCCCGCGTCACCCCGGCCAACAGTTTGAACAACCGGTGGCGCTCATGGGCTTCGCGCAAGGCTTTGACCACAGAGTTGTCAGGTAACTCCCATATCTGATTGGCAATCACAGAATCGATCCAGGCATCAGAAAAGTGCAAACCACGTCGCGACTCATTCAGCACCACTGGCTTCAACCCGACGCCCGTCCTGCGAGGTGGCAGGAACTTTGTCGTCATCACATACAAGTCTCCATTAGGGCTTTTGAATATCTGGCTGAACAAACCTCGTCTAAACAGTGCTTCGTTCCCGCGGCCTAATGACACATAGCCTTTACGCCTCAGCACACTGCGCAAAAATTGATTCATTGGCATTTGCGTCGACAACATTATGTTTGTTCGACTGTTCAGTAAGGTGCTCAGGTCGGCCAATAGCGCAGACTCTTCGGTGGACAGGGGCAAGATGCTCAGGAAATCACCCAAAACCATAGCCTCATGGATATAGAGGGTATTGCGCGTAGACAAGGACAAGGGCGCCAGGCCCTGTAGCTCATCGTAAACCGGTAAACCCTCTGGCACGGGCAAACCATTGATTTGCGCCTCGAAGATCCGGATCAGCGTTTCAATCGGCAAGCCGTGGCGATAGGTATGCTGCCTGGCCAATCGCTCCAGCTCCGGCACACTGCGGGCCAGGAGCAGCTCAGGCACCGTGGATTTGATCAGTTGATGCCCATAGCGCGAAACATATCGGGCGACTTGCTGATCAGTCGCCGGTAACGGCATTAACTGGCGTGCCAGTGCGTCAAGCCGGGCGGAGAGATCCAGCTGCGCCACCGGGGACTGCAGCAATTGCCATTCGCCCATCCGCCGAAAGATCCCTTGGGGCTCCACCACCAACATATGCCCCACCCTTCCACCGGGCTTGTTGATGGTGATTCGATTGAGATTCTCATTGAAGTGCGCCTCGTAAAAATGCCCATCAATCGAGATGTAATCCATTTCAACAGGTACTTCGAGGTGGTAGACACCTTCTGGAGAGAGACGTCCGCAGACCTGCAGTTGCCCGGCATCAAGGGGATTGGGTTGATACAACGGGTAAAAACCATCCGCATCTGTGCCTTGGGCAACAAACAGATCATGGTCACCTATTACAACCCGATCCATCGACAGCTCGCTGCTGGTGGCCTGGGTGACACGGGGCGTCACAACATAGTCTTCCAGCCCCGGGGTGACCGGTCGGCTTGTCGCTGGACGATGGGAGGGGCCGGCCATGGGCTCTGCACTGACGGCACGGAATTTGTTGGCCCACTCGGGCCTGATACCGTCTCGCTGCACGCTCATGGCAAACAAATGCTCCAGCCCCGAGTTGGCCGGAAAGTCGTAATCGGCCAATAATCCCTGGGCCACCTCCAGCGACATGCCGCAATTCATCAAGATGGTTTCTGCCTCTTTCACCCCACCCGGCAACCCATAGCCTGAAGCAAAGTGCCATTCACCCGATTCGGCCAGCCGGACAGGCGGCCCCAGGCGCTGAGTCTGCGGATTTTGCAAATGCAGGGTTTGGGCATTTTTTGGGCGTGTCACGCGATAGCTTTTGCCCTTTTGAACAATAAATTGCACGCCATCCTTGCGATAGCTGCCCAGATCGTATCGCCCGGTCAGAGCGCAGGCGTCCTGCGGGGCCAGAGGGATCTCATAACCGCTGAAGTCAGGCATCACAAAGGGTTTGGGCTCTGGCGCAATGGCCCGTGCCGCCCAGCCCTCACGCGCCAGGGTTTGTCGCGCCTTGAAAGGCTGCATTAACAATCGGGGCGGTACAGGATCATGGGTGACAACGCTTTGCCACTTGCTCGGTTGCGGGCTTTCCAGGCCCAGCATCGCGAAAGTGAGGATCATATCAACCAGGCACATTCCTATTTGCAGCACCTGCTGTGCTGCTTCATAAGCGGAATTGGCATTGCGCAATGCCTTGAACCCCTGGTCGATGAAATAAATATCGGACAACAGGTTCAATCCCGGAATAAACCCGATCAACGCAAAAAAGTTCGCGAACCGTTGCTGACGATTGCGCTCCTCGCGCAAGAGATCGCGCTTGGCAGTGGACCGGGACGTCAATCGCAGCACCTTGATCATGCGTTCAGGACGATCAGTGCTCAGGCCCCAGCCCATATCAACCTCGCCCTTGAACTCGGCAGCGATCCAATCCTGCGGTGCCTGGTTCGCGGCTTCGGCCAGGCGGCCTTGAATTTGCGCCGTGTCCTCACCGGGTTCCGTGCGTTGCGCAAGGTAAGCCAACAACTCCGGGCTTTTGCCCATGCTCGCCAATGCCGCGTTGGCCAACTCCAGGCTGGGATACATGACCAGGCTATTGCCGTGAGCGGTGCCGGGCATATAGATCAGTGTCATATCCGACAGGGTGTCGCGAATGACGCGCACCCCCTCCACCGAGCTCATGGCATAGCGTTCGACATCGCTGCTGTAAGTGACATGGCCAACGCTGATGTCCATCCCGGCGACTTTAAGATCTGCCGGCGTTCGCGCCCTGATGGTGTGAGCGAACAGCGCCAGGGCGGTTGCATCCAAGCCCTGAAGCCGGGCCTGCCATAGCACCATCTCCAGTGTCTGTCGGTACGGCCGGGCCATGAGCTGAATCTGCACGTCGCTGCCCGGCGCTTGCAAGAAATGGTTTTGCTCGCTCACCGCCCGGCCATAAAACGCCAGATTGATCTGCTGCTCGTAGGCACCTCCTATATCCAGAGCAGGCATGATCCGGCTCAGGTACTCAACGGTCAGGCGCGAGCTCCACTCGGGTTTCAACACCTGCAAATACTTGAGGCGCAGTGCTATCTGCGGGTCGTCCGGGTCGAAGTTCTCAAGGGCCAACTGCACCATGTTGTAGGTGCGCATCCCCAAAGGCCGTTGCGCCAGCTCGACGCTCGGCACGACGTTGGTGGGGGTAGGCAAATTGGGAGTGCCCAGGGTCTTGATGACCTCCACCTGATCCGGGATGCTGAACATATCCTCAAGCGGGTCCAGATCCTCCTCAAAACCATCGTGCTTGAACTGTTCACGCAATTTTTGCGTGGCGAACTCCGTGACAGAAGGCAAGCGCCTGAACAAATACTCTTCAACCGCCAGCTGATTTTCGTTGATCTGCCTGGACCGCCGCGCATAGTCAGCCTGGACCTCATTGGGCGCTGCCAGTAACCAGGGCCCAAGCCGCTGCTGGAGTGCCATGGCCTGGCGCTGCATCACCACATGAGCAAGTGCCACCTCACGGGCCGCATGCCCGGGCACTTGCAATTGCATCGCACTGGTCTGAGCCAGCAGGCGCAGCGCGGTCTGCCGATCTGCGCCGATAATCACCAGCAAGAACTTGTTGATGGCCTGCAGGGTTTTCTTGTGGGCCTTGATTTGCGCTTTGACGCTGTACTCGACAATTCCGAGGGTAATTTCGCTCAATTGCAGTTCAACCTGCGAGCGCAAAGGCACCGCGCCGACCCAGGCCCGCGCTGGCGCCTGCTCCTCCAGCGCCACTGTCAGCCACAGCGAACAGTCAGCACGGCGGGACAGGGTTTTACCCACGTGCTCGCGCAACTGCGCCAATGAATCGAATCTGAGCAAACCACCGTCCTGACCGGGTACAAACAGCAAGGTCGACGCTTGAAGCGATGGCGTGAGCAACCCTTGGCGCGAAGTGATCACAAAGCAGCCGACCAAGGGGTAGGACAGTTGTTCAGTACCCAGTGCAATGGCCACCAGACGCAACTCGGTGGCGGTGTCATGGCCTGCGAGATTGAGTTTCAGCGCCTGGGTCAGCAAGGCAAAATCCGCAGCGGTCAGTTGCTTTTGCAACACTTGCAACTGGCCTTCAAGCAGCAGTGCCAGATTGCGACTGGTGATCAACCGGCTCTGGGGCGAACCCTGCCCGCCATCAAGCGTCAACACGTCGGCATTTTCAAGATTTGCCTCGCTGGCCAATTCCTTCAAACAGGCCAACGACCATTCGCGCTCGTTGTTCAAGGCTTGTTGGTGGGTCAAAAAATCATTGAACTGCGGAGTGTCTTGACCCACCAGCCCCTGTTTCAACATCTGCAAAATGCTGTGTTCGTGCAGTTCGATTTTTTCCTTGCGAATACGCAATGCCAGCTCAGGTGCCAGGCTGCCAAAAGAAATATCCTGCTCATGCCAGCGTGCTTCACGGCGGATAAACTCCGTCACCACGGCACTCAACTCTGACGACAAACCTTTGCCTGCCACCTCCAGGCGCCATTGCTCGGTGGTTTGCGCATAACTCAAGGCCACACCACTGGCATCAATCGGTTCCAGGGTCGCTTCGCCGGTTACCAGCGCCGGGCTGACCATACGCAGCCTCCTCAATCGCGCGGCTCAATTCGATCACGAACCGCTCGCGGCGAGTCAAGGTACTGGGCAAGTCTGGGCGGGGAGGTGCGGCAGAAGGCGTTTGGGAGTCAGTCATGGCGCTCACTTTCTAATGAAAAGAGCACCCAGTAAAACAGCGGGGATTGGCGCAGGAGTGTTACTTATCTAAGCCCAAAAACGGACGATTCAGGCGTTGTCCCACTGCCGGATTCGAACCCGGCAATGCTTCATGGCGTTGACGATGTGCTTCTCCACCACGCTGCGCGATACGCCGAGGCGCTCGGCAATTTCGGGGTGTGACAAGCCTTCGATCTTGCGCAGCAAAAAACACTCGCGACACGCTGCAGGCAGCTCGGCGAGCGCCTTCTGGATCATGTCCAGCCGCTGGCCCTGATCCAGCAGTACCTGGGGTGAGGGGCTGAAAAAACGTTCCTCACCATCGAGCACTTCCAGCGGCTCGGACTGGCGCAAGGTGCTGCGTCGATGGCCATCAATCACCAGGTTGAGTGCCGTGCGGTACAGAAAGGCACGGGGCTGCTCTATCGGCTCGCCCCGTGTACGTTCCAGCACCCGCACATAAGCGTCATGCACCACATCTTCGGCCGCCTGGGCATTACCCAGCCTGGCACTCAAAAAACCCACCAGTTCTCGATAGTAGTTTTCCAACAGGACTCCAGGCCGCGACGGCAGCGGCAACACTCCATGAGCGCAGAAACAGATCTAATGGGATAGCGGCGTGATGATGGCATTTTTGCGGATGTAATTTATAGTAATTCTCATATAGATTTAAACCCCGCACGCTTAAACATTGTCGAAACATCCAGTAACAGACGCATCATCCAATACCTAAATCCCCCGCCAAATCATTCGTTTACTCAACAGCTCCCCGTATCTGTTGCCAGGGCGACAGCGTTTGCCTAGCCCCTTCAGGCATGACGACGGGCCGATTTTCACTGGCTGGATCCCCCCATGAAACGCCCTCGACAGACCCGCCGTGCGCTGCTTGTCACCCTGTGTTTATTACTGGTCGCAGCCGTTTTAGTCTGGCTATTACTGAGCCCGGGACGGGACGCGTATGACACCGTGCCCGTCACCCGGGGCGATATCGAAAGCAGCGTGACCGCACTGGGCACTCTGCAGCCCCGGCAATACGTCGATGTGGGCGCGCAGGCATCAGGGCAAATTCAAAACATTCACGTGGACGTCGGCACTGAAGTCAAAGAAGGCCAGCTGCTGGTCGAAATCGACCCCTCCACCCAGACCGCCAAGCTCGATGCCAGCCGCTTTGCCATTGAAAACCTCAAGGCCCAGTTGCAGGAGCAACGTGCCCTGCATGACCTGGCAAAACAGAAGTTCCAGCGCCAGCAACATCTGGCCAAAGGCGGCGCCACCCGGGAAGAGGACGTTCAGGCCGCACGGGCTGAAGTACGAACCACCCAGGCCCGGATCAACATGTTCGAGGCCCAGATCAATCAGGCCAGGGCCAGTTTGCGCAGTGATGAGGCCGAGCTGGGTTACACCCGCATCTATGCGCCCATGTCCGGCACCGTGGTAGCACTGGATGCCCGCGAGGGTCAGACCCTCAATGCCCAACAGCAAACGCCGCTGATTCTGCGCATTGCCAAACTCTCGCCCATGACGGTGTGGGCCGAAGTGTCGGAAGCTGATATCGGCCATGTCAAACCCGGCATGCACGCCTGGTTCACGACTTTGAGTGGCGGCAACAGGCGCTGGAACAGCACGGTGCGCCAAGTCCTGCCCGTACCGCCCAAACCCCTCAACGAGACCAGTCAGGGCGGCGGCAGCCCCGCCAGCAAAAGCGGCAGCGCCCGGGTTGTGCTGTACACCGTGCTGCTGGATGTCGACAACACCGATCAGGCACTGATGCCCGAGATGACCACCCAGGTATTCTTCGTCGCCGACCAGGCCCGGGACGTACTGCTGGCCCCGATCATCGCGCTGCAGGGCACCACGCAGGACAACCGCCAGACCGCCTACGTCGTGACTGAAAACGGCAAGGTCGAGCCCCGCGAGATCCGCACCGGCATCAGCGACCGTCTACGCCTCGAGATCATCGACGGCTTGAATGAAGGCGATCACCTGCTGATCGGCCCCGCTACCGGCAGCGGAGGTTAAATGCCCACTCCCTTGATCGACCTGCAGGCTATTCGCAAGGTCTACGGCGGCATCGATACTCCCGAAGTTCACGTGCTCAAGGGCATCAGCCTGTCGATTCATGCCGGGGAATTTGTCGCCATCGTCGGCGCTTCGGGCTCGGGCAAGTCAAGCCTGATGAACATCCTTGGCTGCCTCGACCGCCCAACGTCAGGCCGCTATCTGTTTGCTGGCGAAGACGTCGCCCACCTCGACAGTGACGAACTGGCCTGGCTGCGCCGCGAAGCCTTTGGTTTCGTGTTCCAAGGCTACCACTTGATTCCCTCGGCCTCGGCCCAGGAGAACGTCGAAATGCCGGCCATCTATGCTGGCACCCCGGCCGCTGAACGCCATGCACGCGCCGCCGCCCTGCTCGACCGCCTGGGGCTGGCCGAGCGCACTGCCAATCGCCCGCACCAATTGTCCGGAGGCCAGCAACAGCGGGTGTCCATCGCGCGTGCCTTGATGAACGGCGGGCATATCATTCTCGCCGACGAACCCACCGGCGCCCTCGACAGCCACAGCGGTGCCGAGGTCATGACCTTGCTCGACGAACTGGCGAGCCAGGGGCACGTCGTCATCTTGATCACCCATGATCGTGAAGTCGCAGCACGGGCCAACCGGATCATCGAGGTGCGCGATGGTGAAGTGATCAGCGACAGTGCCAACGGCAAGCAACCCCCCACGACCGACAACCCCGACGCCTTGCAGGCCATCGACCTGCGCAAGCGCCTGAGCGAAGGCAGCGAAGCGCGGGGCGCCTGGAAAGGCGAGCTGGTCGATGCGGTTCATGCCGCCTGGCGGGTGATGTGGATCAACCGTTTCCGCACCGCACTGACGCTGCTCGGCATCGTCATCGGGGTGGCTTCTGTCGTGGTCATGCTGGCAGTGGGTGAAGGCAGCAAGCGCCAGGTGATGGCCGAAATGGGCGCCTTTGGCTCAAACATTATTTACCTCAGCGGCATGCCACCCAGACCAAGGGCGCCGTTGGGCATCATCACCCTCAATGACGTGGCGGCCCTGTCGACCTTGCCCCAGGTCAAGATGATCATGCCGGTCAATGGCGCCGAAATCGGCGTGCGTTTCGGCAATGTCGACCACACGATGTACACCGGCGGCAACGGCATCGACTTCTCGGCCATCTTCAATTGGCCGGTGGTGCAAGGCAGCTTCTTCACCCAGGCCGACGAAAACGCCGCGGCCGCCGTGGCGGTGATTGGCAAGAAGGTGCGCGATAAAGTCCTCAAGGATGTGCCCAACCCGATCGGCCAGTACATCCTGCTGGAAAACGTGCCGTTTCGCGTGGTCGGCGTCCTGGCCGAAAAAGGCGCCAGCTCCGGTGACTCGGACAGCGACACGCGCATCGTGGTGCCCTACTCCGCTGCCAGCGTGCGCCTGTTCGGCAGCCACAATCCGGAATACGTGGTCATCGCGGCTGCGGATGCCAGCAGGGTCCAGCAAACCGAAAAGGCCATTGAGCAACTGATGCTCAAGCTGCACCACGGTACACGGGACTTCGAAATCACCAACAACGCGGCGATGATCCAGGCCGAAGCCAAAACCCGTAACACCCTGTCGCTGATGCTCGGTTCGATTGCCGCCATCTCGCTGCTGGTAGGTGGCATCGGGGTGATGAACATCATGCTGATGACCGTGCGCGAGCGCACCCGCGAAATCGGCATCCGCATGGCCACCGGCGCCCGTCAGCGGGACATTCTGCGCCAGTTTTTGACCGAGGCCCTGATGCTGTCGGTGGTTGGCGGCGTCGCCGGCATCACCCTGGCCTTTATGGTCGGCGGGGTGCTGTTGCTGTGCGATGTTGCCGTTGCGTTCTCCCTGGCCGCAGTCCTCGGCGCCTTTGGTTGCGCGCTGGTAACCGGCGTCATTTTCGGCTTCATGCCGGCCCGCAAAGCTGCCCGGTTCGACCCGGTCACGGCCCTAACCAGTGAATGATCTATCGATGAAGCCGTCCTTGAGCCTGTTGACCCTGTGCCTGCTACTGAGCGCATGCAGCCATTCCACGCCTGACGACCACAACGACGTCATTGCGCCAGCAACCTGGCAATCGGCACAGGTCCAGACTCGCCATCAGGTCAATCAGCAATGGTGGCAACAGTTTGGCAGCTCCGACCTGGATCATCTGATCAACCAAGCGCGGCTTGCCAGCTACGACTTGGCCGCGGCAATGGCGCGGGTACAGCAAGCCCGGGCCTCTGCCGTGATTGCCGGTGCACCGTTGCTGCCCGAGGTAAAAGTGGGCAGCACCGCCAATCGTGAAAAACTGCTGCGCGGCAGCGGCTACAGCCAGCTGGATACCGGTGACGACAACAAGGCGGTGGACTATTTCGATGCCCGCCTGAGCGCCAGTTATGAGGTCGATTTCTGGGGTGGCAAGGCAGCGGCCCACGACAGCGCGCTGCAGGCACTCAAGGCCAGTGAATTTGATCGGGACACCGTTGAGCTGACGCTGCTCAGCGGCGTCGCCAACAGTTACGTCCAGACCCTGGCACTGGATGAACAACTGCGCATTGCCCGACTCAATCTGGCCAATGCGCAAAGCGTGCTGCAGGTCGTACAGACCCGTCATGACGCAGGTTCAGCAACAGCCCTGGAACTGGCCCAGCAACAAAGCCTGGTTGCCAGTCAGCAACGCCAGGTCCCGCGGGTGGAGCAACAGGCCCGAGAGGCCCGGATCACCCTCGCCGTCCTGCTCGGCCAGCCCGTACAGAACCTGAGAGTGGGCGATACGCCTTTCGCAAGTCTGCATTGGCCTGCCATTGGCGCCGGGCTGCCCAGTGAGTTACTGAATCGACGCCCTGATATCGCAAGCGCCGAAGCCAGACTTGTCGCCGCCCGGGCCGATATCACTGTCGCCCGCGCCGCCATGTTGCCCAGTCTGACCCTGAGCGCCAGCCTGGGCTCGGGGGCAGATCGATTCAGCGATATCCTGCGCAGCCCGTTCTACACCCTCACCGCCGGGCTGGCGGCGCCGATTTTCAACAATGGCCGTCTCGGCGCCGAACGCGACAAAGCCACCGCCCGCCAGCAAGAACTGCTGCAAACCTATCGGGCAAGCATCATCAGCGCTTTTGCCGACGTCGAAAAAGCCCTCAACAGCGCCAGCGGCCTGGACCAGCAACGTCAATGGCAGGATGAAGAGCTCAAGCAGGCGCAACTGGCCTTCGATATCGCGCAAAACCGCTACAGGGCCGGTGCCGAGATGCTGCTAACGGTGCTGGAAACCCAGCGCACGCTGTATCAGGCCCAGGACCAGCACGTACTGCTGCGCCTGGCGAGGCTGCAAGCCAGTATTGCGTTGTACAAGGCAATGGGGGGCGGCTGGGGCGCTACTGCACTGGACCACGGGCACCCATAAACAACTGCACCCGTAGCAGAGGGTGTTTAGAGACCAAACCGCTGCAATTGCATTTCCTGCAGCCGGCTCAAGGTCCGGCGAAAGGCGAACTCCAGATAACCCTGGGTGTAGAGCTGATCCATCGGCACTTGGGCTTCGATGCACACAGGTACTTTTCGGTCGTAGCACTCGTCGATCAGCGCAATGAAACGTCGCACGCTGTCATCGTATTTGGACAACTGCGGCAGTTCACGATCACCGGCCTCGACTTTCACCGCGCCGTCTTCCGTACCTCGGGCAATTTTGCCCTCGCGCTGTTCGGCACTCAGGCAGGGCACGCCGCTGAGCAACATCACCTTGTAACGGTCACAGATTTCCATGAACTCCGTAGCGGCCAGCGGCTGTTCGCACAGTTCGTGAAAGTTGCACCACAACACTGCATCGCTGGCCTGCACCACATTCAACGAACGATGGCCCACGGCAATGGGCTGGTCTGACACCGCCTGCCCTTGGGTCAACTCCTTGAACACCGGTTCAATCGCACTCGGCTGCCCCGTATCAGTCACCCAATAACGTTGATGAGCAATGCCGGGGTGCAGGCGATGGTCCTCAATCCCGTTCACCGTAACGACGTCCATATGCTTGAGAATGGCAGTGATCCCGGGTGCAAAGCGATCCCGGTTGAAACCATGACCGTAGAGGTCTTCAGGTGGCTGGTTAGAGGTGCAGACCAGCACCACGCCTTCGTCGAACATGACCTGAAACAAGCGCCCAAGGATGATCGCATCGGCAATGTCATTGACGAACAGTTCGTCAAAACACAGCACTTTCACTTCCGCACCCAGGCCTTTGGCCAAGGCTTTGAGCGGATCTGCGGTCCCGGTCAGCTGGAACAGGCGCTGATGCACCCATTGCATGAAATGATGGAAATGCTGGCGCCGGGCCGGCACCTGCAGGCTTTGGTAGAAGCGATCCATCAACCAGGTTTTACCCCGCCCCACCGGCCCCCACAGATACACGCCATTAACCGGCTGCGCCCCTGAGTGCAGGGTCTCATGGCAGCGTTGCAGCGCTTGGACTGCAACCCACTGGGCAGGGTCATGGACAAACCCCTGCCGCTCGATGGCCTGTTGATACGCACTGAGGGGCGACTCGATATTCATACGGATGACTGACTCCTGAATCAGAGGTGCCAGTATGCCAGCAAGGAGACGCACGGAGCACTTGAAAAAAGCCACACCACCACCACATTGTTACCCGAGCGGTAACAGAGCGTTTTGCCATCCACTCTTTTTCCTTGGGTGGATCAGCGTAACATTGCTTACATGCTTCAAACATTGATTGACACAGATACACGGTATCTTCGTACGCACATGACAACTTTGACACGTGCCGTAACTTCTTCCCGCCTCACCGGCAAATGAAGTCAGTCAGTTTTAACGCTTGATTACTTTAGAGGCCTTACTATGAAAACTTTAATTGCACTTTTTCTTGCTGGCTTTGCAACGCTGGCCGTTGCAGGTGAAACTTCCACCGTCCAGCCTTCAACAGTCGAATCGTACAGCTATGGCACAAAACTGGATATTGCACGGGTCATCAGCCTGTCGACCATTCCCGATGTGTGTGAAGTCGTACCGGCAACCATGATCTATGAAGACTCCCAGGGCCAGCGTCATACCCTTGAATACAAGGCTATGGGCGACGGTTGCAGTTCGCACTGATCTTCAGTGGCTGCACCCACGGATGCGACCCCAGCCCCCTCTTCAGAGGGGGCTTTTTATTGGGCGTCGAAAAAACAATGAAGATTGTTACTGATCTGGAAAGACTGCTTGGCGATCTTGTGACTTTAATAACGGTGCAAGGGGCGTATTCTATGTTCATCCCTCAACGCAACATTGAAACAGGGCACGGTACTTCGTATTGCGTCACGCTCCCCCGATGACGTAATAACTTCTCCCGCCAAACCGGCAATTGAAGTCAGTGATTCGTGATTGTTTTAAGGCCTCGATAATGAAACGTTTGATTGTTCTTGCTCTCCTTGCTTTTTCAACACTGGCGGCGGCTGACGACATTAAAGTTGCGCCACAACAACCTGCTGTTGAACATTACACTTACGCCACCGACCTTGATATTGCCACTGTCATCAGCGTGACCCCCATCGCGGATGTCTGCGAAGTTGTACCGGCGGAAATGACTTACGAAGACCATCAGGGTCAGCGTCATATTCTCGAGTACCGTGTGATGGGTAATGGTTGCAGCAACGGCTAATACCCGCTCCCGAGGTAACGATCTACCAGGCCTCCGTTTAACGGGGGCTTTTTTATGGGTGCCATTGGGCGGTACTCTCGACTCAAACCATTGGCAAGGAGCCATCCCCCCATGCAAACCTCACCCACACTGCAGACCCAGCGACTCATACTGCAGCCACTGCAACTGAGTGACGCTCCCGCGGTCCAGAAACACTTTGCCCAGTGGGAGGTCGTGCGCTACTTGAATGCACTCGTGCCCTGGCCCTATCCAGCCCATGGAGCAATGGACTATTTGCGCGATGTCGCGCTACCGGCCATTGCACGCGGCGAAGAGTGGCACTGGACGATTCGCCTGTTGTCGCAGCCTGACGAATTGATTGGCTGTATCAGTTTGATGGATGCCGTCGACAACAATCGTGGATTCTGGCTGGCACCGCAGTGGCAAGGCCAGGGCCTGATGAGCGAAGCGTGCGGGACAGTCGACCGCTTTTGGTTCGAGACCTTGGGGCGCGAACGTATGCGGGTGCCAAAAGCCGCCCCCAATGTGGCGTCGCGACGAATTTCCGAACGGGGCGGAATGCATTGGGTCAGCAGCGAAGAAAAGGATTTTGTCAGCGGCAGGTTTACCTGCGACCTATGGGAAATGACCCGGGAACACTGGTTGTCGCGGCACAAGCGCAACAATTAAAGCGGGGGTAAAAACACCCGGCCCTGTCAAAGGTTACGATCAGGGCCGGGTTAAAACGCTCAGCGGGCGATTCGTCTCAGGTGAAGAGAATCAGTCTTTCTTCTCGGAAATCACCTTGCCGGTCGAATCGAAGATAATTTCATATTCCAGGCCATCGACCTTCTTGATCCCTTCTGCTTTCCAGATACCGGCGGCAGGATCCTGAGCTTCGATTTTCTTGATGACGGTGTAGCCGTTCTTGTTCTTGAGCACTTCTACCAGTTCTTTGGAGAATGCCCAGTTGGGGTCAACAGGCTGAGCCATCGCTGCACCGGCACTCAACAAGGCAGCAGTAGTGATCACAGCAGCAAAGGTTTTCTTCAACATTGTCTTAACTCCATTAATTGATGTTGCGTCTGGTACTCAATGTGACTGGAACAACCGTAGCAGAGAAAATCCCGGCCATAGGGCTAATTGACATGCTTTTGACCTGGCTCATGTTCTCGTTACCTCCAGTGCGGGGTTAGAATGCGCAAAACCTGGAAAATTCAATGAGTGAAGCACGCCCCACAGAAGCCGAAAACGATGCCATCACTGAAGCTGCGGCTCAGTGGTGCATGCGTTTGCACGAGCCCGATTGCACAAACCAGGAACGTGAAGCTTTTGCTGCGTGGCTAAATGCCGATCCCCGGCACGCCGTTGAATATGAAGCGATGCTGGACATCTGGGATGTCAGTGAGCACCTGACGCGCTCCGCGCCTGCCGAGGCCCGGGTGGTTGCATTGCCCAGCGCGCCACGTCGAAGCGCCTGGCAGCGTGTTGCCGTGGCCGCGGCCATCACTCTGCTCGCCGCCCCGGTAGCGGCTTATAGCGGCTGGCAGCTGGGCTGGATTCCCAATGCCCATGAACGCTTTGCGGCCGATACCAGCGCGAAGACGGTGACACTGCCCGATGGCAGTCAAGTCGAGCTCAATCTGGGTACACACCTGACGTTCAGCAACTTCAAGGATGAACGCCGGGTGACCCTGAGCAAGGGCGAAGCGTTTTTCAAGGTCAGCCATGATGCCTCGCACCCGTTCCTGGTCCGGGCCGCAGAGGGACAGGTTCGGGTCACAGGCACCCAGTTCAATGTGTGGATGTACGAGGATCAGGTACGGGTCACGCTGCTGGAGGGCTCCGTGCTGGTGACCAGCAACAAGAGTCTGAGTGGCGACGGCTTGCGCCTGGAGCCGGGGATGCAGGCGCGCTACAAGGCGGGAGACTACGCAGCGCAAATCAGCCAGACCCCAGCCGGCACGCCGGATCTGGCGTGGCGTAACGGCAAGCTGGTACTCGACAACCTGTCACTGGCCGATGCCTTGCCCCTGATCAACCGCTACCTGGATCGCCCTCTTTCCGTGGCCGACAGCGCCACGGGCAAGCTGCGTATCGGCGGGGTGTTCAATACTCGCGAAATCGATCACCTGGTCACGTCCCTGCCCAAGGTCTTGCCGGTGTACCTGAGTATCAATGCGCAAGGCTCGCCGGTGCTGAACGCCCGGCCCTGAAAACTCAGCGTGCCTGTGAAAGACCGCACAGATTAAAAAAATTTAATAATCAGTCCAAACCCCCGTCCACACTGGACGCGTACGCGTTTGAGATGAATTCACGACAAAATTTCTACATTCCAATGTTCATGATTTCAGCCGCTCATTCGTCTAGTTAACCAAGAGCGCTTTTTTATTTTTTCCTGATCAGGCTCTGAAAAGGAGTTTTTTGCATGCACAACCAGCACATACCAACGGATGGTAGCCACCAGCATCGCGACGCAGCTTTCCAGCCCGACTCGGGGTTGTTGCAAACGCTGACTCCCTTGCAGGGCAACGAACGGATTCGCCACTTACTCAAGTGCTTCGGGCTGCGTACCAGCCTGGTGCGCCTCAAGGTCATTGACGCACTGCTCACGGCTGCCGGCAATGATCGCAGGCTGGGGGTGCGGGGCATGCACAGCCATTTGCAGGCACTGGATATTCCACTGTCATTTCTGAGTGTGCGCGAGGTACTCAAGCGCTTGTGCAGCGAAGGGGTGGTGGTGCTCAACAGCGACAAGAGCTACAGCCTGCATCCGCAGGCTGAAGCCTTTTTGACAGGGAAGATCGAAGCTTAAATCTTGGTCTTGCGGCGCATCACGCCATTGATCACGACCACGATCACGGCCACGCCGATAGCGACGTACTGGAACATTTTTTCAGTGATCATGCCGGCGTTTTGCATGTACGAAAGACCAAACATGATTCCCAGAACCACCAGTGAAATCAAAATCGAGTATTTCAAGCGCTGCGAAGGGGTCATAACCTGTTCCTGAAAGTAAGTCTGAAAGCGAAAACCGGGACCTGACAAATATGTTCGGTTTTCGATAATAAATTGAAACATTCGAGGTCTCATCTTACAGCCAGAACAGTTTTTTAGCTGCTATGGCTCTAACCATGAGGATCCACACATGTTACGTCGAGTCACCAGGCTGGTTCCGTTGTTGCTCATCCTGGCCATGAGCGGATGCGTGATTTTTCCAGGCCATGGATGGCATGACGGTCACCGTCATCATGATGGCGGTCCAGGCTATTACAACCGTTACTGAAGCGCCCCCCTGCCCTTGTGGGAGCGGGCTTGCCCGCTTTCACACAGGGTGGGGAGTCACATTTCACAGCGGTCAGAAGTCCCGCTTGTAGAAGATATCCAGCGAGCTCGCAAAGCCGCTCGCCACTTCGACATACACCCGCTTGCTCAACTTGTAACGCAGGGCAATGGTGCTGGCAGGTTCAAACACACCCACTCCGTAACGCACGCTCAGGCGCTCGTTGATCTTGCCACTGGCCACCACTGACGTGTTGTTGCCACTGCCTTCGGTGTCGAGTTCAAACTCCTTGATCCCCAAATGATTCGCCAAACTGGTGGTGATCCCCGAGCTGCCCAACAACCCCAGGCCCAGGGCCGCTTGAGCCAGCAGGTTTTCATCTTCACCGGTGCCTGTCAGCGGACGCCCCAGAATCAGGTACGACAACGCCTGCTCCTGGCTCATGGCCGGTTCCGAGAATATTTGCGTGGTTGGCTGTTCGGCGCTGCCCGTCAGACGGATACCCGCGATCACGTCGTCAGTCTGGCGAATCGCTTCGATATCCAGATACGGCTGGTCGATCGGCCCTGCAAACAACAGACGCGCCCGGCGAATGGTCAGCTTCTGGCCATAGGCGCGGTAGCGACCATTGTTCAGGCGCAACTCGCCGCGGGTATCCAGGTTGTTGCCGATATGGACCTGCCCCGCCAGATCGGCGCTCAGACCAAAGCCCGAGAACGTCAGCAGTTCCTGGCCCACTACCACGGTGATATCCATGTCGACCTGCATCGGCGACGCCTCATCAGCGGCCTGCTGGCCCACGATGACAGTGTCATCCGAAACCTTCACCGTCGAAGGCGGCAATTCGCGAACTACGATTTCACCTTTGGGAACATTGACCCGACCCGCGATCAACAACGTGTTGTCGGGACTGAGGGTGATTTTCAGATCCGGAGCGACTTCCAGCTTGGCGTAGGGCTCGACCGTTACCGGCAGGCTGTTGCCCTTGACCAGGACGTTGACCGCCATGGTCTGGCCCCACGCCACATTACCGCTGACACTGCCCTGTCCGTTCTCGCCGCTGGTCCAGCCGCCATTGAGCAGGGCTGTTTCGCCGTTGATAGCCACCGAAAGCTGCACATTTTCGAAGTTGGTCGGCAACTGCGGTCCAGAGATTTCACCCTCACTGAGGGCCACATTACCGATGACATGGGGCGCCAGCAAAGCCCCCGAAATGGTGCCCGTACCGTTCAACTGACCGGTGAGCTTTTCTACCATCGGCGCAAACGGACGGATCATCGAGATGTCCAGCCCGGTCAGGCGGAACTCCCCGCTGATCGGTTTGCTTTTAGGCAGCGGATTGATTCGCGCCGACAGCATCAGTTGCCCCAGCTTGCCACCGTCGAAATCCAGGCGGGAATCGACACGGTTGGGGGTCAGGTTGCTGGTCAGCTTGAACGCCTGGTACGGGAAGTCGACCCACTGCCCCTTGTCCTTGAAGAGCAGCGTGCCACCGCTGGCATCGACCACGATCTGACCTTTGGGCCCGCTGGCAGGCAGGTCCAGGATCAAATCGGCATTGAGGTCGCCCTGCCATCGAAAGTCCTTGGGCAGCCACTCGGCCAGGCTGTCGAGGGGGAACTGCTTGAGGTGCAGGCGCAGTTTTGGATCAGGCATCAAACGCTGTTCTTCGCTGCACAAACTGGCCGGGCCTGAAATCCAGCACTGCGAGCCCAGATTGACTCGGCCATCGGCCAGACGCTCCAGCCTTGCCGGATTTTGCAGCACCCAGGCCTGCCCACCGGCCTTGACGTCACCGCTGGCCAATCGACCGCGCCAATTGTCCTTGTCCCGGCCGCCATCCAGTGCCAAGGCCAGTTGCAGCATCGGCCCTTGCACACCCAGCTTGAGCTGCTGGCGCTTGATATCGCCACTGGCGTTGGCGGTCAGCACACCGAGCTGAGTGTCCCCGACCTGAATCCCGCTGCCCTTGAGGTCAAGGCGGCCACGCTGATTTCGATCGAGGTTGGCATCCAGGGTCAGGTTTTGCAGCTGATTATCGGCGAAAGCCAACTGCTGGCCATTAAGCTTCACCGTGCCTTGGGGCGCTTTCAGGGTGCCCCCAGCATCGACACGACCCTTGAGCTGGCCACGCAGTTGCGGCCAGAGCTGCCCCAGGCGCGGCAGGTTGAGATCCAGTTGGGCCTTGAGTTGCTGCTGCAACGTGGCGGTGCCATTGATCCGGTTGTCACCCAGGCGAATATCCAGCGCACTGAGCGTCCAGGCTTCTCCCGCACCGTTGGCCTTGGCCTGCAACACTGCTGGCAAGCCGCGTAAACGGCCTTTGAGATCAAGGTTGGCATCCAGCTCAAGACGCTCATTTTTGAACGAGCCTTTGCTGCGCAGCGGGCCTGCCAGCGTACCCGGCAATTCGGCCACCCAATACGCAGGGTTGATGGCACTCAAGTCCAGTGCCGTGTCCCAGGCCACACCCTCGGCGAACTGCACATTGACGTGCCCCTCGGCCTTGCCCTGCCCGGCGACCAGTTTCAGCTGTGGCAAAAATATCTTGCCCAGATCGCCGCTGAACGGGCTGCCGAGGCTGAACTTGCCTGCTGGGCCATCGAGATCGGCCTGGAAGTTGCCCAGATAATTGCCATCGCGATAGGACACTTCGCCGACAAACTTGCGCAAATCCACATCGGGCTTGTCGATCACCGGGTACAGGTTGTGCCACGGGAATTCCAGCCAGTCGATTTTCGCCTCGGCACTCAAGCCCTCCTGCCAGTCCACTTGCCCTGACAGCTTCAAGCGCTGCAGCGGACTGGCGGTCAAGTCCAGCGCTGCGATTTGCGCGCCCTTGGCATCTACCCGACCTTTGAGCAACAGATTCACCGGCTCTTTTTCAGCGGGCAATGTGGCGCTGCCATTGAGTTCATAACCGTCTTTAAGATCGCCCTTGGCCGTCAGCAACAGCTGGTTGAGCACCAGGGTATCCGGCAGATCGGGACTGGCCTTGAACGGCTCGGCGGTGATTTTCAACTGCGCCGGCAGATTGTCCGCCAACGGCTGGATCTCCCCCGTCAGGTGTGCAGTGAGATACCCGCTGGTGTCGGCCGCAAGGTTGAGGGTGGTGCGCAGATTGCCTTCAACCTTGAGCACCACCTCCAGCGTCTTGTCGTCCGGTGCAGGCAGGCTGATAGTGCCTTGCAGGGTCAACGGCCAATCGCCATAGGGTTGTAGCAACCCGGACAATTCAACGTTCAGGTCTTCACGCTCGACCTGTACCGACTCGATTTCCAGGCCCTTGGCTGTCCATTGCGCCGACATCTGCATGCCTTTGAGCTGTTCGATGCCGTTGAACAGCACATTGCCGACTTTGACCACCCCCACCTCAATCGCCAGGGGCAGTTTCAGTTCCGGCAGACTGACCGGACCGCTGCTGCTGTCTTCACTGGGCGGGAATTGCAGGCTGATAGTCTCGGCCTGCAACTGATCGATACACAGGGTCATACGGGCCAGGCAACCCGGCGACCAGGCAAATATGGGCCTGCTGACCTCTACCCGACTGGTGCCTTGCTCCCACAGCAGGTGATCGGCATCCCACTGACCGCCCAGGCGCCCGGCAAAATTTTCAACCTGCAAGCCTGGCACCTGACCCAGCACCCAGCGGCTGCCCGCCTGCGTACCGAGAATCACGCCCACGCTCACCACCACCAGCAGAACCAACGCCAACAGCACCAGACCCGCTATTTTCAAACCACGAATCACAGTTCTGGCCCCATCGAGAAGTGCAAACGAACACCGCCATCGTCATCCAGCGCATGGGCCAGATCCAGACGAATCGGGCCTACCGGCGAGATCCAGCGAATACCCACGCCGACCCCGGTTTTCAGACTCGGGAAGTCCAGCGTATTGAACGCATTGCCCTGATCGACAAAGGTCGCCCAACGCCATTTTTCGGCGAACTGATACTGATATTCGAGACTGCCGGCCAGCATGTAGCGCCCGCCGATACGATCACCTTCTGCGTTTCTCGGTGACAGGCTCTGGTAGTCATAGCCACGCACGCTTTGATCACCACCTGCGAAAAAGCGCAGGGACGGCGGAATCGACTTGTAGCCGTTGGTGGCGCTGCCGCCAAACTGAATTCGCCCCAAAAAGCGGTGTTTGTCCCACAACGTGGTCAATGCCTTGAATTTCACATCGCCGTGAAACAGGTTGGTGTCGGACAACAGCCCCTCCTTGGCCACTTGCATCTCCGTGACCACGCTGTAGCCGTGGCTGGGATCGATACGGTTGTCACTGCGCAATACCGAATAGCTGACACCCGGCATCAACAGGGTGCTAAGACCCGAGTCGTCGCCCAGACGGTATTCTTCGTGCTGCCATTTGAGCGACACGATTCGCGTCCAGCCGTTGTCCAGTTTGCTGTGCCACTCGGGGCCGACCGTGAGCAGTTTGCTCAGGGTATCGGTGTTGGCGATTTCTTCGTTTTGATAGCCCGCGGCAAGACGCAGCTTGTCGGTCAAAGGCGGATCCAGCGGAATGTCATACCAGGCGCCGACGTTTTGCTTGGGCTGGGAAATTTCGGATTCAAAGCCATAACTGTCGCCCCGGGGATTGCCCCAATGGCGCATCCAGCTGGCTTTGCCACGGGCTCCGGTGTCGGTCGAATAGCCAAGGCCCAGGGTCATGGTGCGCGGCTTGCGGGTTTCCAGATCAACATCAATCGGAATCACTTGCCCCACTGCGGTACTGGGCGCGGCATCGACGCGCACGACTTCAAAATACCCACTGTTTTGCAGATTCTGATTGAGTTCGGCGACCAGTTCAGAGTCGTAAGGGGTGTCCGGCTTGAAAGGCACCATGCGGTCCAGCAGGGTTTGGTCAAAAGGTGCATCGCCCGCAAAAGTGACTTTGCCAAGCAAAAAACGCGGCCCGCTTTCGTAGACCAGATTGATATCCGCAAACCCGCCCTTGGGATCGACCAGAAGTTCGTGCTGAGTAAATTTGCCGTTGAAAAAACCGTAACGCAGGGCACGGTTTTGAATCATTCGCTTGGCGTCTTCGTAATTGCCCTGATTGAGCACCGCACCCGGTTTCAGATCATCACTGGCCGGAATTTGAAAGGCTTTAAGAGCGGCTGCCGGGCCTTCGACGCGCACGTTGACGTTGCGCAGATGCACCGGCTCGCCGGGATCAATGCTCAACACCAGACGCGGCGGATCGCCGGGTTTGACCTCGGCTTCTATAGAGGGATGGTAGTAGCCCAAGGCCTGGGAAGCTTTGAGGGCCTGCTCCTGAGCGCCACGTTGAAAGCGCAATAACGCTTTCTCGTCACGATCACCGAGACTGCCTATGTAGCCTTCCACGTTGGCCTTGAGGGCATCGTTTGCCGGTTTGACTCTGACCACCAACTCGCTTTGGGCAGACACCGCAAAGCTGCTGAGCAGCAGGACAACACCACTGGTAAATCTTCCTGAGAACTTCATAGGCGCGGATGCTATCACGGGCTGGGGGGCTCATAGAGCGCGCCAACGGGCAAAAATTTCGTCTTCAGGCCGTTGCTGTATGCGACACCTGCGGATTGGCATGGAAGAACACATGTTCTACAACGGGCCCAATGGCAACTTCACCGATTTCCACATAGCCCTGGCGTTTGTAGAACTCCAGGTAATGCGGGTTGCCGGTGTCGAGTACCACGCCTTCGGAATGCTCATCCTCGGCGCACCAGTTATGCACCGCTTCAAGCAACTGTTCACCGTAGTGCTTACCCTGGAACTCGGGGTGAATCCCCACCAACGGCAGCATATGCACCGCATCCCCCGGAACGCAGGCCTGCACCGCCTCGTGATAGGCCAGATAGCGCCTCGTACAGTTCAAGCCGGTACTGAGCACCATACGCAACTGCCACGCCCAGCTTTCAGTGATACCCAGGCGCCGTTGCGGTGGGGCAATCAGGGCAATGCCCAACAGACGGTCGTCCACCAGCAACCCCAGCGCTGGCAAATCCTGCAGAAAATGCTGTTTGACCAACTCCCGTACCGTAGCCCGAACCCGCTGCTCGTAACCACTGCGCTCGGCGTTGAACAGAAAGCGAAACGTCGGCTCATGGCGATAAGCCTGATACAGCAAGGAACGCGCTTCTCTTGAATAACCACTGTCGAGCAACTGAATCTGACTGGTGGCGTTCGACGTTTGCGTCATGCGATCAACCTCCCCGGCGCGGCCTCAATAGCGGCGCTTCCAATGGGTACGAACCCCCGAGGGCCACAACAGTTCAATCATGGCCAAGTGCATCCTACGTTAGCAGTGCATTTGCCCTACTGCACGCTGGCAGCTAGCATCGCAGTTTTGCTCAGGACTGCCCGCCCATGAAAATCGTTTCATTCAACATCAATGGCCTGCGCGCTCGGCCGCATCAGCTGGCAGCGCTGATCGAGAAACATCAGCCTGACGTGATCGGCCTGCAAGAAACCAAAGTCCATGACGACCAGTTCCCCCTCGCCGACATCGAAGCGCTGGGCTACCACGTTCACTACCATGGCCAAAAAGGCCATTACGGCGTGGCCCTGCTCTCGCGTCAGGCGCCCCTGGAACTGCACAAAGGCTTTGCCAGCGATGAAGAAGACGCACAGCGGCGTTTTATCTGGGGCACTTTCGCTGACGAAAACGGCCAACCCGTCACCATCATGAATGGTTACTTCCCACAGGGCGAAAGCCGCGATCACCCTACCAAGTTCCCGGCCAAACAGCGTTTCTACAGCGACCTGCAGCAGTTGCTCGAAAGCCGGTTCAGCAACGAACAACCGTTGGTGGTGATGGGCGACATCAATATTTCGCCACAAGACTGTGATATCGGCATTGGCCCGGACAACGCCAGGCGCTGGCTGAAAACCGGCAAGTGCAGCTTTTTGCCGGAAGAGCGCGAATGGCTGGAGCGCCTCAAGGGTTGGGGATTGGTAGACAGCTTCCGCTACCTGCATCCGGATGTGGCCGACCGTTTCAGCTGGTTTGACTACCGCAGCCGCGGCTTTGAAGACGAGCCCAAGCGTGGCCTGCGCATTGACGTGATCCTTGCCTCCCAGGGGCTGGTGCCACGAATCAAGGCAGCAGGCGTCGACTACGACCTGCGCGGCATGGAAAAACCGTCAGACCATGCGCCGATCTGGCTGGAATTGAGCTGACCCACAATCCCGGAACTTTGTGTCATCGGCTTGAAACGTTCCTGACTTAAATTGCAGACATTTCTATGGCTCCAGGAAGGTGCCCCTCAATGCTGCGCTTTATGTCGTTGACCCTGTTATGCACGATGGCCACCCTGGCCATCGCTGCAGACTTGCGGATCCAGGGCTCCAACACTATCGGTGCCAACCTCGGGCCATCACTGGTGGCAGCCATGCTGGCCGAGCAAGGTCTGCACGACATCCACAGCGTCCCGGTCATGCCTCCCAACGAGCACAGCATTGTCGGCACCAACGCCCAGGGTCAGCAGATTCGTGTGGATGTCGCAGCTCACGGTTCTGGCACCGGCTTCACTGCCCTTGCAGCCGGCCAAGCGGATCTGGTGGCCTCATCTCGGCCCATCAAGGACCGTGAACTGGTCGACCTCGAACGCCTCGGGGACTTGAAAAGCCCGGACGCCGAGCAAGTCATCGCCATCGACGGCCTGGCGATTATTCTTCACCCGCGCAACCCGCTGAATCAGCTCAATACCGAACAACTGGCACAGGTTTTCAGCGGCCAGATCAACCGCTGGGAACAAGTGGGCGGTGTCGGCGGCACGATCCACCTGTATGCCCGGGATGAACAGTCCGGCACCTGGGACACGTTTAAAGAGTTGGTACTGAACCGCAACAGGCTCGCCCTGAGCCGCACCGCGCAGCGCTTCGAATCCAGCGAGCAGCTATCGGATGCCGTGAGCCACGACCCCCAGGCCATCGGTTTCATCGGCCTGCCTTATATCCGCCAAGCCAAAGCCGTCGCCATCGTCGACGGTGCATCCCAGCCCATGTTGCCGCTCTCCAGCCTGATCGCCAGCGAGGACTACCCCTTGTCGCGACGACTGTTCTTTTACTTGCCGCCCTCCTCCAGCAACCCTTGGGCCAGGGCGCTGGTGACGTTCACCCAAAGCCCGCAGGGTCAGGCCATCGTCGCGCAGAACGGCTTCGTCGCCCAAAGCGTGCAGGCCGCACGTGTTCTGCCCGGTGCCCATATGCCCGCGCAGTACCAGACGCTGACCAGGCAGGCCCAGCGCCTGACGGTCAACTTTCGCTTTGAAGAAGGCAGTGCATCACTGGACAACAAGGCGCACCAGGACTTGCTGCGAGTCATCGACTACTTGAAGACCCACGAGAAGATGATCAATCAGGTGACGCTGGTGGGTTTTGGCGATGCCAAGGACGATCCCGAGCGGGCACAACTGCTGTCAAAGTTGCGGGCAATGGCCGTGCGCCGCGAGCTGGTTAAAAGCGGCGTGATACTGCGCGAAATTCGTGGTTACGGTCAGCAAATGCCCGTGGCGGCCAACACCGAAGATGAAGGCCGCATCAAGAATCGTCGGGTTGAGGTGTGGGTATATTGACCAGACTCCCTCCGGCAGAAACCTGATTACCACTTGTCCAGCTCAAATTTGCCCACCGCCGCACGGTGTACCTCATCCGGGCCATCGGCCAGGCGTAACGTGCGCTGCATGGCGTACATGTAGGCCAGGGGGAAATCTCCCGACACCCCGGCCCCGCCATGAATCTGAATCGCCCGGTCGATGACGTTCAAGGCAACATTCGGGGCGATAACCTTGATCTGGGCGATTTCGCTTTTCGCCACCTTGTTGCCCACGGTGTCCATCATGTACGCGGCCTTGAGCGTCAACAGCCGCGCCATATCGATTTCCATGCGAGAGTCGGCGATTTTGTCGATATTGGCCCCCAGACGTGCCAGCGGTTTGCCAAACGCCGTGCGCTTCAGGGCGCGCTTGCACATCAGCTCCAATGCCCGCTCGGCCATGCCGATGGAGCGCATGCAGTGATGAATACGTCCGGGGCCGAGACGACCCTGAGCAATTTCAAAACCCCGGCCCTCACCCAGCAAGACGTTTTCGCAGGGCACTCGCACGTTTTCAAACAACACTTCAGCGTGCCCGTGGGGTGCATCGTCGTAACCGAACACCGGCAGTGGCCGCACGATGTTCACTCCGGGTGTGTCAACGGGCACCAGGATCATCGAGTGCTGCTGATGACGCGGGTTCTCAGGATTGCTCAAGCCCATGAAGATCATGATTTTGCAGCGCGGGTCACAGGCGCCCGAAGTCCACCATTTGCGGCCATTGATCACCCACTCGTCACCCTCGCGCACAGCGCGGGCTGCCATGTTGGTTGCATCCGATGACGCCACGTCCGGCTCGGTCATGGCGAACGCCGAGCGAATTTCGCCACGTAGCAACGGGTCCAGCCACTGTTTTTTTTGTGCATCACTGGCATAGCGCACCAGCACTTCCATGTTGCCGGTATCAGGCGCCGAGCAATTGAACGGTTCGGAACCCAGCATCGAGCGGCCCATGATTTCAGCCAAGGGGGCGTATTCCAGGTTGGTCAAACCGGCGCCCCGCTCGGACTCGGGCAGAAACAGATTCCACAGGCCTTCGGCACGGGCCTTGAGTTTCAACTCTTCCATAATCGCGGTCGGCTGCCAGCGGTCGCCTGCAGCCACCTGCTGCTCGAAAATCGCCTCCGCCGGGTAGACATGGGCGTCCATAAACGCTGTCACACGCTCGCGCAGTGCCTGAACTTTCGGGGAATAAGCGAAATCCATAGGTGGCTACCTTCTACCGGGAATGTCGAAAAGTGATGCCCGATGCTAGAGCAGCCACCCTTTATTTGCGCCACCTATTAGCAGCGTGTATTACCATTCATAAGCAATATATGATTCGCCCGTGTCACCGCCCCTGACAATAAGAGCCAAGCGCCGTGAATCTGAACAAGGTTGATCTCAATCTGTTTGTCGTCTTCGACGCCATCTACACCGAAGCCAACCTGACCCGCGCCGGGCAAATCATCGGTATCACTCAGCCTGCCGTGTCCAACGCGCTGGCGCGATTGCGCGAGAGTTTCAACGACCCGCTGTTCGTACGCACGGCCCAAGGCATGGTGCCAACGCCGATGGCGCAGAACATCATCAGCCCGGTGCGCAGTGCCTTGGCGCTTTTGCGCGTGTCAGTGCAAGAAAGCCGCACCTTCAACCCCCTGCAAGCCAACAAGACCTACCGCATCAGCATGACGGACCTGACCGAGGCGGTCATTTTGCCGCCACTGTTTCAGCGTCTGCGGCGTCAGGCACCCTCGGTGGTGATCGAGAGTTTTCTGTCCCATCGACGAGAGACCACTAGCGATCTTGCTGCCGGACGTCTGGATTTTGCGGTGGATGCACCGCTCAATACCGATCCCCAGGTGCGCCACGTCAAGTTGATGGAAGACCGGTACGTGTGCGCCATGCGTCAAGGCCATCCGTTAGCCAGTCAGACCACCCTGTCCCTGGATGACTATCTGGCCATGTCCCATATTCATATCTCGACCCGTCGCAATGGCCTGGGTGAGGTGGACCTGGCGCTGGGCAAAATGGGCCTGCAACGCAAAGTCACCTTGCGCTCCCAGCATTACCTGATGGCTTCCAATGTGCTGCAACAGACCGACATGGTGATGACCGTGCCCGAACGCTTTGCCCGCCGCCATGCCTTGCACTTTGTGCCCTTGCCACTCAATGAACTCCCCAACGTGGAAACCCATTTGTACTGGCACGAAAGCACCGAACAAGACCCGGCAAATCGCTGGATGCGCGAGCAACTGATCGAACTGTGCCAGCAGCAGGCAACCCTGGAAAAGAAATCCTGCGCTGCCAGCTTGCTTGACGTAAACGTCAACCAGCCATTAGTTTAAGAATACGAATTTTCCAGAGCCCGCCCATGAGCAGCCAGACGTACAGTATTTCCGACCTTGCCCGCGAGCTCGACATCACCACCCGTGCCATTCGTTTTTATGAAGAACAAGGGCTGCTCGCCCCTGAGCGACGCGGCCAGGAGCGGGTGTACAGCGCTCGGGACAAAGTCAGCCTGAAATTGATCCTGCGCGGCAAGCGCATTGGTTTTTCCCTGGCCGAATGCCGCGAGCTGATTGAGCTTTACGACCCCACCAGCGGCAACCAAAAGCAACTCAACAGCATGCTGGCCAAGATTGCCGAACGCCGCGAGCAGCTTGAACAACAGTTACTGGATATCCAGCAGATGCAACTGGAACTCGATACCGCTGAAGAGCGGTGTCTCCAGGCGCTGGAACAGACGCTGCAAAGCCAGATACCCCATTAGACGCTGATACCTTCAGTGGAAGCGGGCGACGCGGTACATCATGCGGACTGCAGCGATGCCATCGCGAACAGGCCCGCTCCCACTGAAGGGTAACTACTCGCAGAAGGTGACCCCCATGACACTTCCAACCCATGTGCGCCTGATCGAAGTTGGCCCGCGCGACGGTTTGCAAAATGAAGCCCTGCCCATCAGCGTCGCTGACAAGGTGCAACTGGTTGACGCCCTGACTGATGCCGGGTTGGGCTATATCGAAGTCGGCAGTTTTGTGTCGCCCAAGTGGGTGCCGCAAATGGCCGGATCGGCCGAAGTCTTTGCGCAAATCCGCCGCAAGGCGGGCGTGGTCTACGGAGCACTGGCGCCCAACATGCGCGGGTTTGAAGATGCCGTGGCGGCAGGCGTAAAAGAAGTGGCGGTATTTGCAGCCGCTTCCGAGGCGTTCTCGCAGCGCAACATCAATTGCTCGATCAGCGAAAGCCTGGCGCGCTTTATCCCCATTATCGAGGCCGCCCGACAGCACGGCATCAGCGTTCGCGGCTATGTATCCTGCGTGCTCGGGTGCCCCTATGAAGGTCAGGTCAGCGCGCAACAGGTGGCACAGGTGGCCAACGAGTTGTACGCCATGGGCTGCTATGAGGTGTCGCTGGGCGACACCATCGGCACCGGAACACCAACGGCCACGCGCACCCTGTTTGAAGCTGTAACGGCTTACGTACCACGGGAAAAACTCGCCGGGCATTTTCACGACACCTACGGTCAGGCGCTGGTGAATATCTACGCCAGCCTGCAAGAAGGCATTGCCGTGTTCGACAGTTCCATCGCCGGGCTCGGCGGTTGTCCTTACGCCAAGGGCGCCAGCGGTAACGTGGCCACGGAAGATGTGCTGTACATGCTCAATGGCATGGGCATCGAAACCGGAGTCGACATGGACAAGCTGCTCCTGGCAGGCGAGCACATCTGCAACGTGCTGGGACGTGTTACCGGGTCACGGGTAGCAAAGGCCCGCCAGGGCTAAAAAGTGTTCCATGGTGTTACCTCACCTCCCCACAAACGAGTAACACGGAAACAAACCGGCCATCCCACTGGCCGATTTTTTATTGCCAAGAAATACAAGCCTTTGATTTATAAGGATTTTTAAAAGTTGGCACGGCTCCTGCTATCTCTATGGCATAACAAGAATAAAAACCGCAGCAACATAATAAAAACAATACGAAACGACTCTGACATAACAAAAACAACACGGCAGAGACGCAGCTAACAGATTTTTTTGGAGAAGGTTTACTTTTCCGAGGCGCCTAAAAACCACCTCGCAACCGGGCAGAGAATAATAAAACTACCTTCAGGTAGCACCCGCACAGGTTGGATCACAGGTTTGATAGCCCGTGATGAAAGTGGATCAGCGCTCAAAAAAATACGTTTGCTCTTGATCCCGGATGGGGATCGCAAAAAAACGCAGTAAAGGGTGAGTTCCAAAAACAACAATAAACCGCCCTTCAATAATAAAAAAAGAGCATGCACGACATATTAAAGGGGAGCCCAGGCTCCCCTTTGTGTTGTCCGGGATTCGAGATTTTGCCTGTTTCTGTGGCGCGGGCTTGCTCGCGATGCACGCCCGCTCCCACTGGGTTTCAGTTTTGGGACACGCATTCCAGAATGCTGATCTCGCGCATTTTGAACTTCTGGATCTTGCCGGTCACGGTCATCGGGAATGCATCAACAAATTTGAAGTAACGCGGCGTTTTAAAGTGGGCAATACGGGACTTGCACCAGGTTTGCAGCTCAAGCTCATTGGCCGTGTGGCCAGGGTGAAACTTGATCCAGGCCACGATTTCCTCGCCATACCTGGCGTCCGGAATACCCACCACCTGCACATCCGCCACTGCCGGATGGGTAAAAAAGAACTCCTCCAGCTCCCGCGGGTAAATGTTCTCGCCACCACGAATGATCATGTCCTTGTTGCGCCCCACAATGCGCACGTACCCCTGCTCATCCATCTGCGCCAGATCACCGGTGTGCATCCAGCCCTCGCTGTCGATGGCATCACGGGTCGCCTGCGGGTTGTTCCAGTAACCCAGCATCACGCTGTAACCACGAGTACACAATTCGCCAATCTCACCGCGTTCAACGGTGTTTCCCTCGGCGTCGATCAGCTTGCTCTCCAGTTGCGGCTGGGTACGCCCCACAGTGGTAACACGTAATTCAAGCTCGTCTGCCGGACCTGTCTGAATCGAGACCGGGCTGGTTTCAGTCATGCCATAGGCAATTTGTACTTCTCCCATATGCATTTCACTGATGACGCGACGCATCACCTCGATCGGGCACGTGGCGCCCGCCATGATCCCCGTGCGCAGGCTCGACAGATCGAACCCGGCACGTTGCGGATGATCCAACATCGCGATAAACATGGTCGGTACGCCGTACAGCGCAGTGGCCCGCTCATCTGTCACCGCTTGCAGAGTCAGGCCCGGGTCAAAGGCTTCACCGGGATAGATCATTGTCGTCCCGTGAGTCACACACCCCAGGTTGCCCATGACCATGCCAAAGCAGTGGTACAGCGGTACCGGGATTACCAGCCGGTCATTGGCCGTCAAACCCAGGCTTTCGCCAACCATATAGCCGTTGTTGAGAATATTGTGATGACTAAGGGTCGCGCCCTTGGGAAACCCTGTCGTACCTGAGGTGTACTGGATGTTGACCGGCTGATCGAAGTGCAGGCTGTCTTGGCGGGCATGGAGTTGATCAGCCGTAACCTCACCCCCCAATTCGGCAAGTCGCGACCACGGCAAAAACCCTGCAGGCGGCTCAGGCGCGAGGCTGATGACCCCGCGCAGATCGGCAAAGCGCGCACATTCCAGTGAGCCGACCGATTGCCCGGCCAGCTCCGGGATCAGTTCCTGGAGCATTGCGTGATAATTGGATGTCTTGAACGCACCCGCGCACACCAGCCACTGACACGCCGATTGCTTGAGTACGTACTCCAGCTCCGAGAGCCGATACGCAGGGTTGATATTGACCAGAATCACGCCGATCTTGGCGCTGGCAAACTGGCTGATAAACCATTCGGCGCCATTGGGAGCCCACACGCCCAGCCGGTCCCCCACCTTCAAACCCAAAGCCAGTAACGCCCTGGCATGCAGATCAACTGCCCGGGCCAATTGCGCCCAGTTGTAGCGCTGCTGTTGATGGCGCAGCACCACCAGCGCTTCTCCCTCGGGATAAAGCGCAGCTGTCTGATCGAAGGCCTGACCTATGGTCATTGCCAGCAGCGACTTGTCCAGCACACCCTGGCTGTAACTGGGGACGGATTGCTGCTTCATGACAACTCCTCTTGTGATTGTTCTGGGAGCATGAGCAAGGCGCACGTGCGCGCCCGCTCATTTGAAGAATTGCAATTACTCTGGCCTAAGTTGACGTTGACGTAAAGGTCATTGACAGCGTTAAGCCCCAAGTTTACGTTAACGTCAAGGCTATCAATGGCGACGCAATAAACGCCTCCATAAGAACAACGATCAAGGTGCCACATGAGCTACCCGACTTTGAACTTCGCCCTGGGCGAAACCATCGACATGCTGCGCGATCAGGTGCAGAACTTCGTCGCCGCCGAACTGGCGCCACGGGCGGCGCAAATCGACAAGGACAACCTGTTCCCGGTAGACATGTGGCGCAAGTTCGGTGACATGGGCTTGCTCGGCATCACAGTCCCTGAAGAGTACGGCGGCACCGGCCTGAGCTATCTGGCCCACGTGGTGGCGATGGAAGAAATCAGCCGCGGTTCGGCCTCGGTCGCCCTCTCCTATGGCGCCCACTCCAATCTGTGCGTCAATCAAATCAACCGCAACGGCACCCACGAACAAAAACTCAAGTACCTGCCCAAACTGATCAGCGGCGAGCACGTCGGTGCACTGGCCATGAGCGAACCGAACGCCGGTTCCGACGTGGTATCGATGAAACTGCGCGCCGACAAGCGCGGCGACCACTTTGTGCTGAACGGTAGCAAAACCTGGATCACCAATGGTCCGGATGCCAGTACCTACGTGATCTATGCCAAGACCGATCTGGAAAAAGGCGCACACGGCATCAGTGCATTTATCGTCGAGCGTGACTGGAAAGGCTTCAGCCGAAGCAGCCATTTCGACAAGCTCGGCATGCGCGGTTCCAACACCAGCGAACTTTTTTTCGACGACGTTGAAGTGCCGGAAGAAAACCTGCTGGGTACGCTCAATGCCGGGGTCAAGGTATTGATGAGCGGTCTGGACTACGAGCGCGTGGTGCTCTCGGGCGGCCCCACCGGGATCATGCAGGCGTGCATGGATCTGATCGTTCCGTACATCCACGACCGTAAACAGTTCGGCCAGAGCATCGGCGAGTTTCAACTGATCCAGGGCAAGGTTGCCGACATGTACACCCAGCTCAATGCCAGCCGCGCCTACCTGTATGCCGTCGCAGCCGCATGCGAACGGGGTGAAACCACACGCAAGGACGCCGCCGGGGTGATTCTGTACAGCGCCGAACGCGCCACACAAATGGCCCTCGATGCGATCCAGATTCTGGGCGGTAACGGTTACATCAACGAATTCCCGGCCGGCCGCCTGCTGCGTGACGCCAAGCTGTATGAGATCGGCGCCGGCACCAGCGAAATCCGCCGCATGCTGATCGGGCGTGAACTCTTCAACGAAACTCGCTAAGGAGCGTAGGCATGTCCATCTTGCATACGACGATCAACCCGCGCTCGGCCGAGTTCAGCCTCAACCGTGATGCCATGCTCAAACAGGTTGATGCCCTGCATGCCCTGCTTGAGCAGGTGCAACAGGGTGGCGGGGCCAAGGCCCAGGAGCGTCACACTTCACGGGGCAAGTTGCTGCCTCGCGAGCGTATTGATCGCCTGCTGGACAGCGGTTCGCCCTTCCTTGAGCTGAGTCAGTTGGCGGCATACAACGTGTACGGCGAAGACGTTCCAGCTGCCGGAATAATCGCCGGCATTGGCCGGGTCGAAGGCGTGGAATGCATGATTGTGGCCAACGATGCCACCGTCAAAGGCGGCTCGTACTACCCGCTGACGGTAAAAAAACACCTGCGGGCGCAAACCATCGCCGAACAGAACCGCCTGCCGTGCATCTACCTGGTGGATTCCGGTGGCGCCAACCTGCCACGCCAGGATGAAGTGTTCCCTGATCGCGAGCACTTTGGACGCATCTTCTTCAATCAGGCGAACATGAGTGCCGCGGGCATTCCGCAAATTGCCGTGGTCATGGGGTCATGCACCGCTGGCGGCGCCTATGTGCCTGCCATGGCCGACGAAGCCATCATGGTTCGCCAGCAGGCCACGATTTTTCTGGCTGGCCCGCCACTGGTCAAGGCTGCCACGGGTGAAGTCGTCAGCGCCGAGGACTTGGGCGGCGCCGATGTGCACTGCAAGATTTCAGGGGTGGCCGACCACTACGCCGACAGTGACGAACACGCGCTGGCACTGGCCCGGCGCAGCGTTGCCAATCTTAACTGGCGCAAGCTGGGCCAGTTGCAACTGCGTACGCCGCTGGCACCGTTGTATGGCCGCGAAGAGCTGTACGGCATCGTCCCGGCTGATGCCAAGCAGCCTTTTGATGTGCGTGAAGTCATTGCCCGGCTGGTGGACGGCTCAGTGTTCGATGAGTTCAAGGCCTTGTTCGGCACCACGCTGGTGTGCGGCTTTGCCCATTTACACGGCTACCCGGTAGCGATTCTGGCCAATAACGGGATTCTGTTTGCAGAGGCCGCACAAAAAGGCGCGCACTTTATCGAGTTGGCGTGCCAGCGCGGTATTCCCCTGGTCTTTCTGCAAAACATCACGGGGTTTATGGTCGGTCAAAAGTACGAAGCCGGTGGCATTGCCAAGCACGGGGCCAAATTGGTGACGGCCGTGGCGTGCGCCAAAGTACCGAAGTTCACCGTCATCATCGGCGGCAGCTTTGGTGCCGGTAACTACGGGATGTGCGGCCGCGCCTACGATCCCCGCTTTCTGTGGATGTGGCCAAACGCCCGAATTGGCGTGATGGGTGCCGAACAGGCGGCCGGGGTGCTGGTGCAGGTCAAGCGTGAACAGGCTGAACGCAATGGCGTGGCGTTCTCGGCACGGGAAGAAGCCGAGATCAAGCAGCCGATTCTCGATCAGTACGAACACCAGGGCCACCCCTACTACTCCAGCGCGCGCTTGTGGGATGACGGCGTGATCGACCCGGCGCAAACCCGCGACGTATTGGCCCTGGGCCTGTCGGCGGCACTCAATGCCCCGATCGACGCCACGCGCTTTGGCGTGTTCCGGATGTAACTCCCACAGCCATTAAGGACTGACGGACATGATTGATTTCAACACCCTCGAACTGCACACCGATCCCCGGGGTTTCGCCACCCTGTGGTTGAGCCGCGAGCAGAAGAACAACGCTTTCAACGCCGAAATGATCCGCGAGCTGATTCTTGCTCTGGACGCTGTGCAGTCTGATCCTGCCCTGCGCTTTTTGGTGCTGCGCGGGCGCGGGAAACATTTCAGCGCCGGTGCCGATCTGGCCTGGATGCAGCAATCGGCCGAACTCGACTACCACACCAATCTCGACGACGCCCGCCATCTGGCTGAATTGATGTACAACCTGGCCAAGCTGAAAATGCCAACCCTGGCAGTTGTGCAAGGTGCAGCCTACGGCGGAGCGCTGGGCCTGATCAGTGCCTGCGACATGGCCATCGGTGCGGATGACGCTCAGTTCTGCCTGTCTGAGGTACGCATCGGCTTGGCACCTGCCGTGATCAGTCCCTTCGTGGTGCAAGCCATCGGTGAGCGTGCGGCGCGGCGCTACGCCCTGACCGCTGAGCGCTTCAGCGGCCAACGTGCCCGCGAGCTGGGCTTGCTGTCAGAATGCTACCCCATCGCCGAGCTTGAGCAGCAAATCGACCACTGGACCGAAAACCTGCTGCTCAACAGTCCGCACGCGATGCGTTCGTGCAAAGACCTGCTGCGTGAAGTCAGTCATGGTGCACCGACTCTGGCCATTCGCCGCTATTGCGAAAACGCCATTGCAAGGATTCGTGTCAGCCCTGAGGGTCAGGAAGGCTTGCGTGCCTTTCTGCAAAAACGCGCTCCCAGCTGGCAAGCCGATCCATCGACCCAGGAGTCGCGCCCATGACTGCCGCTCTAACCTCTGTGCTGGTCGCCAACCGTGGCGAAATCGCCTGCCGGGTCATGCGTACCGCCAAAGCCCTGGGGCTCACAACCGTCGCCGTTCACAGCGCGACCGACCGCGATGCACGGCATTGCCGTGAAGCTGATATCTGTGTGGACCTGGGAGGCAGCAAGGCCGCCGACAGCTACCTGAAAATCGACAAGATCATCGCAGCAGCGAAGGCCAGCGGTGCTCAAGCCATTCATCCCGGCTACGGTTTTCTGTCGGAGAACGCAGGCTTTGCCCGCGCCATCGAAGCCGCAGGGCTGATTTTTCTCGGACCGCCCGCCAGCGCCATTGATGCAATGGGCAGCAAGTCCGCGGCCAAGGCCTTGATGGAAGTGGCGGGTGTACCTTTGGTGCCGGGCTATCACGGCGAAGACCAGGACCTGGAGACCTTTCGCCTGGCCGCCGAGCGCATCGGTTATCCGGTGCTGCTCAAAGCCACGGCGGGCGGTGGTGGCAAAGGCATGAAAGTCGTCGAAGAGGTCAGTCAGCTGGCTGAGGCACTGGCTTCGGCCCAGCGTGAAGCCCTGTCATCGTTTGGCGATGGGCGGATGCTGGTTGAAAAGTACGTGCTCAAACCACGTCATGTGGAAATCCAGATTTTTGCCGACCAACACGGTAACTGCCTGTACCTCAATGAACGTGACTGCTCGATCCAGCGTCGCCACCAGAAGGTCGTGGAGGAAGCGCCAGCACCCGGCCTGAGCGTTGAACAACGTCAGGCCATGGGCGAGTCTGCCGTGCGGGCGGCTCAGGCCATCGGTTATGTAGGTGCAGGGACCGTAGAGTTTTTACTGGATGCGCGAGGCGAGTTCTTCTTTATGGAGATGAACACGCGCTTGCAGGTTGAGCATCCGGTCACAGAAGCCATCACCGGGCTGGATCTTGTAGCCTGGCAAATCCGCGTGGCACGGGGTGAAGCCTTGCCCATGACCCAGGCACAAGTGCCATTACACGGCCACGCCATCGAAGTGCGCCTGTACGCTGAAGACCCGGGCAATGATTTTCTCCCGCAAACCGGACGCCTTGAGGTGTATCGCGAGTCCGCTGCAGGTCCGGGCAGGCGCGTGGACAGTGGCGTCAGTGAGGGTGACGAGATCTCACCGTTTTACGATCCGATGCTGGGCAAGCTGATTGCCTGGGGAGAAGACCGGGAGCAGGCTCGCTTGCGTTTGCTGGCGATGCTCGATGAATTTGCCATCGGCGGCCTGAAAACCAACCTGAGCTTTTTGCGCCGGATCATTGGTCATCCCGCCTTCGCAGCAGCCGAACTCGATACCGGGTTTATCCCGCGCTACGAGGCACAATTGCTGCCTGCCGTGGAGCCCCTGCCTGCAACATTCTGGTCTGCGGCCGCCGAAGCATTCGATCAAAGTCAGGCCCCACGCGTGCGCGACGATGATCCGGCGTCACCCTGGTCGGCAAACAACGGTTTTCGTAGCGGCCTGCCTGCCCGAACCTTGCTGGCATTGGCCTGCAATGGCGAGCAACAGGTCATCCACCTGAGTGGCAGTTCAGCCATTTGGCGCAATGAACAGCTCGTCATCGAACAGGACGGGGTACGGCGCCAGCACTTGGCCATTCGCCGGGCGGATGCGCTGTACTTGCGCTGGGACGGTGAGCTGCACTGCGTGCGCCTGCACGATCCGATCAGTTCCGTGGATGCCAGTCATAACGCCCAGGGCGGCCTGACAGCGCCCATGAATGGCAGCGTTGTGCGGGTGCTGGTTGAAGTCGGACAAACTGTTGAGGCGGGCGCTCAATTGGTGGTTCTTGAAGCCATGAAGATGGAACACAGCCTGCGGGCGCCCCATGGGGGCGTAGTGAAAGCCTTGTTCTTCCAGGAAGGCGAGATGGTCAGTGAAGGCTCTGCACTGGTCGAACTGGAATGAAAAAAGGCGGATACCGCAATCGGTATCCGCCTTTGCCGGGGCATTTGAAATGCGCCTCTAGAACTTGACTGTCGCCTGAACCACTACCCCGATAATCCGGCAGTTTTGATCAAACAGGGTTTTAGGATAAGTCGGGTTAAGTGGCTTCAGGTAACGTTGACCGCTCTCTTCGATCAACTGCCGAAATGTCGTCGCCTCTGACTCAGGGGTAAGGGCAATCACCATTTTGCCTGGCGTGGCCTCAATATCCGGATCGACCAGAATCATCATCCCTTGCGCGATGCTGACCCCCACCGGTGCGGTCATGGCATCCCCCGTCACCTGTAACCAAAACGCAGCCCCTTTGGCGTAATGATCACTGACCTCGAATATCGTACCGGGCGGGACAGGATAGCCCGGCAGCACCTTTTCGCTAACCTGACCTGCCGTAATCCAGTCTCTCACCGGATAACGGAATGCCGAGGTGATCTCATAGGTGTATTCGTCAGCGCCAGGCGTGTCGCCTGCGTGGCTACGCTCGCGAATCACCAGAGCGACTTCAAGGTGCTCAAGCCCGAGGGCATGCAGCACGTTGTTCATCGTCGGCAAGTCGGGTTGACGGCGTTTATTGAGCCAATGGCCGACTCCGCCCTGGGAAGCCCCGACGCGTTCGGCTAGTTTCTCTTGCGTGAGTTTGAGCTCGCGCAATTTGGTTCTGACTAAAGCGATCCATTTATCCATCTGCCGAACAATACGGATTGATTTCGACGCAACAATACACACATTGTATTATTTATTTTTAATCAATTAATACTCACTGTACGAATCTTGCCTGACTGATTCGATTAACTCCTGAAACGCAGGTAAATCATGACTTCACTTACAAAAAGCCCGCAGAAAAACGAGTCCGATTCTGAGCTTGATTCCCTTAAGGACACCGTCGCGACACAACGTGCGCTCGACTATTATTTGAAACCATCTGTTTCCCAGCACACGATGGAAAAAAAAGTGTTCCAGGTGAGCAGTGACGTCAGTCAGGAAGAAGCCTTGCTCCATGCATCAGATTATCTGCGATGTGGAATTGCCAGCGCTCATGGTGCGGCCGAGCATCTGCATGGCCCTCAACGGGACTTGCTGCTGAGCCTCGCGTTCTTCATGGAGTCATCCAAGCAACTGGTGGACAGAGCCATTGATGTACAGCCGCTGTCTGCCCATTGATGCCAGAAAAGGCGCCGGTGGCCGATCAGGACACCCGCGCCCCTCTCATCAAGCGTTAAGACGTTCTTGAGCAAGGCTATCGGCGATGCGCGTGGTGTTTTTATCCTGAGCTTTGGCCCTTAGAAAGATCTGACGCAAAGTCTCTCCAATACCTTCAACGTGCTGACGAACTTGTTCGGGCGTGCCACCGTTGTACTCGTAGGACACGTCAATAATGCCGCCCGCGTTGATCGCGTAATCCGGTGCATGCAGGCAACCCCGTCGCCACAGTTCATCAGCATGGGAGGCTTTGGCCAACTGATTGTTGGCAGCACCTGCAATCACTGGCGCACGCAGTAACTGCAAGGTGTCATCGTTGATGATTGCCCCCATCGCGCAAGGCGAAAATACATCGACGTCAAGCCCGTAGATGTCTTGGGCACTCACTGGATGAGCCCCCAGTTCGTCGATTGCGCGACGCACGTTGGCCTCCTGGATATCGTGGACCCACAGCTCAGCGCCCGCCTCTTTCAATTGTCTGGCGAGGTTGAAACCCACCTGACCAAGGCCCTGAATGGCCACCCGCAGCCCCGCCAGGTCACTACGACCCAGGCGCTGCAAGACCGCTTCGCGCAGACCGATAAACACCCCAAGCGCCGTTGCCGGAGACGGATCACCACTGCGGGTGCCGCCGCCCAGTTGCTCACGCGTACCAGCCCCCACCACATGACGGGTGCGCTGGCCCATGAGAGCCATTTCAGTGACGCCGGTGCCGGAATCCGCAGCCGTGATGTAACGCCCACCCAGGCTCTCGACAAAGCCACCCATCGCCTGGAACAGCGCTTCGCTCTTGTCCTTGCGCGGATCGCCAATAATCACCGCCTTGCCACCGCCCAACGGCAAACCGGCCAGCGCCGACTTGTAAGTCATGCCACGGGACAGGCGCAGCACATCGTTCAAGGCTTGCTCTTCATCGGCATAGGGCCACATGCGGCAGCCCCCGAGAGCCGGGCCAAGACGCGTGTTGTGCACCGCAATAATGGCTTTGAGACCCGTGGCTTTGTCATGGCAAAACTGGACGTGTTCGTGGTGATCGAATTCGGGATGAGTAAAAATCGGCATTGCGTTCTCTCTCTTGTTTTTAGCCCGGGAAGCGAGTCAGACCGATAAGTCAGTATCTGACCCGAAGCAGGGTGCGAAGCAAAAGAGTGAAGGTTTTACCTAGGAATTTTCTTTCTATTTTGTAGGAATTGTTCTGCTAATCTGCATGCATCATTCAAAAAAAATAAGAAAACAGATCAGTTCATGCAGATTAAATTAAGCGCTATTGACCGCAAGATTCTTCGCCTGCTGCAACACAATGCCGACCTGTCTGCCGCCGAAGTGGCAGAGCACGTGGAGTTGTCGCAATCGCCCTGTTGGCGCCGCATCCATCGATTGCAAGAAGAAGGCGTCATCGAGCGCAAGGTCGCCCTGCTCAATCCGAAAAAGCTCGGGCTCAATGTGGTGGTGTTCGTCAATGTGCGGTTATCAGGCCACGGGCGACGCCATCTGACCGAGTTTGAAGAAGCGATCACCGATTACCCCGAAGTGATCGAGTGCTACACGATGGCGGGCGATATGGACTACCTGCTGAAGGTGGTGACCCATGACATCGACAGTTATGAGCGCTTTCTACGCGATCACTTGTTGCAGAAGCCGCACGTTCAGGAAGCCCACTCGAATATCGCCATGAGCGAAGTCAAACGCACCACTGAGTTGCTGCTGGCATCGGGATAAAGGCCGCGTAATAGAGCCTTGGGGTGAGGAATGGAAATTTAATTTCCAAAAAGCGTGGGAAAAAACTTGCTTTGCAAATGATAATGATTACTATTGCATGCAGCTGGTCGCGAGATCAGTCGATAATTCAAGGGACCTTAGGTCGGTCTTTTGAATTACCTCCTCATCAGGCTAATCACGGTTATTTGACCCGGCTTCTAGCCGGGTCTTTTTTTTTGCGGCCAGTTATCTGGCTCTGCGTGCTTCAGGCTAATGAAGTCTTGTGTGCGGCCGGTTTTTTTCGGTGACCGCTACGATGCCGACGATGATAGCAAAAGAACATCGGGAAACGGAAGCCTGAAGTCCTGGACTATGGCCGTAATGGCAATCTAGCACTTGAGAATCACTCGCAAAAACCCTACACTTGCGCAGCGTCAAGGACGACGCCCCCCCTTCGTTTTTCCCTCCATCTTATTGTCCAAAATTCCGTATTGGCCTAATGCCATTGCACTGTACAGTAACGCCCACAACTATCAGATTTCGGGATTTTGACGATGACTGTGGCGCCCTCTTCACTTCATATCAGCAGTGACTTCGACAGCGGCAATGTCCAGGTGCTGGATGCCAGTAATCCGCTGCAGGTAAAACTGGCCATCAAACCAGATACCAAAAGCCCGCATTTTCAGTGGTTCCACTTCAAGGCCGATGGCCTGACACCGGGACACACGCACCATTTCCAATTAAGCAACGCCGGCCAGTCTTCCTATAACAAAGCGTGGGATGGTTATCAGGCGGTGGCTTCGTACGACCATGAAAACTGGTTCCGCGTACCGAGCGATTTCGACGGTACCTCGTTGAACGTTCACCTTGCCGCCGAGCAGCCTCAGGCCTGGTTCGCCTACTTCGAACCTTACAGCCGCGAACGCCACGATCAGTTGATCAAGAACGCCCTGCAGTGGTCAGGCTGCCAGTTGCTGGCCACCGGTAAAAGTGCCGAGGGGCGGGATATCCAGTTGTTGCGCAAAGGCAACGGCGCCAGCCACAAACGCAAGATCTGGATCATCGCCCAGCAGCACCCGGGCGAACACATGGCCGAATGGTTTATGGAAGGCATTTTCGAACGCCTGGAACAGGGCAGCGATCCCCAAATGCGCAAGCTGCTGGACTTTGCCGACCTGTACCTGATCCCGAACATGAACCCGGACGGCGCGTTTCACGGGCACTTGCGCACCAATGCCAATGGCCAGGACTTGAACCGCGCCTGGCAAAACACCAGCCCCCAGGTCAGCCCTGAAGTGTTCTTCGCCCTGGAGCAAATGACCCACTACGGTGTCGATCTGTTCCTGGATATCCACGGCGACGAAGAAATCCCCTATGTGTTCACGGCGGGCTGTGAAGGCAATCCTGGCTACACCCCTCGCCTGGCGACCCTGGAGGAACGTTTTCGCAGCCACCTCAGCGGCCTGACCAAAGACTTTCAGACTGCCCATGGCTACACCCGCGACGAGCCGGGCCAAGCCAACATGACCCTGGCCTGCAACAGCGTCGGCCAGCGCTTCGACTGCCTGTCGCTGACGCTGGAAATGCCGTTCAAGGACAACAACGATGCGCCGAACCCGCAAACCGGCTGGGATGGAAAACGCTCGAAGCAGTTGGCCAAGGACGTGCTGACCACCCTGTCGGCCATGGTCAGGGAACTGCGTTAAAAGCCCACATCCAGCACCACGTTGTCGGTATAGGTACCCGCTGGCGGCGTGGTCTGGTCGGTGTAGATTTTGGCGTTGTAGTTGAAAATCTGACTGCCATTGCCCAACCCGTTACCGGGAAAAAACTCGGCCGACGAACTCGCCCGTCGAGCGGCGCCCACACTGACGGGGCGTGCGCCATCGCCCAACCTTACCGGGTAGGCACTGCCCTTGGTGCAGTTGACACTGATGGTCTGGCTGGCCGTTGAAAACGCGCTGACCACCGGTGCGGGTGCGCTGCCAAAACTGATCGAAGGTGCGCTGATGCATGCATTGCAGCGTCACCCCACCCGCCAGCGCCACAGTCACTGCTGCGGTGGACAACGCCGAATTCGTCCCGAAATTCAGGCTGCCATAAAGCCCTCCGGCCCTGTTTACCAGGCAGCCCGCCACGATGCTCGTGCTGACTGGCAACGTTTGCTGACAGGCGCATTGGCCGGCAACGGTATTTGACGGGCCGGGTCACGAAAGAGTCGAAAAGGGATGGGAGGGCTACCCGGCCCCAGGGCCAAATAGCGAACATCAGCGGTGTCACCATGCTGGCCGCCATCGATCTGAATTTGATAGGTGGTGTCAGGGTTGCACTCAAGGGAGACGACGGCCCGTCCAGCTACGTAAGAAATTAAGCAAAGTTATGCTAAGTACAACTTTTAGCCTACGCCAACGGGTGCAAATACTCGGCCACAGGTCGAATAGTCGTTATTATGCGCGACACTTTTTGCGCCACCCACGAGTAACCGACCCTGCTTATGGATACCCTCGCTAAACTGCGCGCCGGCCAATTGGCGGGCCTCAAACGTCTTGATCTGTCGTGCGGACTTACCGAGTTCCCGGACGAAATTTTCCAGCTTGCCGACTCCCTGGAAATTCTCAACCTCAGCGGTAACGCCCTGAGCAGCTTGCCCGACGACCTGCATCGCCTGAGCCATTTGCGCATCCTGTTTTGCTCGGACAATCAGTTCACCGAGCTGCCAGCATGCCTGGGGCAGTGCGCACAGTTGAGCATGATTGGCTTCAAGGCCAACCGCATCGAAAGCGTACCCGGCACCGCGCTGCCGCCTTTGCTGCGCTGGCTGATCCTGACCGACAACTGCATCGAACAATTACCCGAAGAACTGGGCCAGCGACCCCTGCTGCAAAAGCTGATGCTGGCCGGTAATCGCCTGCAGCAGCTGCCCAGCAGCCTGGCCAGTTGTGAGCGCCTGGAATTGATCCGCTTGGCTGCCAACCAATTCAGCGAGCTGCCCGACAGGCTGCTGGCACTGCCGAGCCTGAGCTGGCTGGCCTACGCTGGCAATCCGTTGCGTGAAGATGCCAGCGCTCATCGCCCGCCTGACGACACGCCGGATATTGATTGGTCGCACCTTGAGCTTGAGCACAAGTTGGGCGAAGGCGCTTCAGGAATCATTTATCAAGCCCGGTGGACTGCCCCCGGTCAGGCGGACCAGTCAGTTGCCGTCAAGCTGTACAAGGGCAGCATCACCAGCGACGGCTCGCCCCTCAATGAAATGAATGCCTGCATCGCTGCGGGGCAACACCCCAACCTGATCAAGGTATTGGGCCGTGTGGCGGGGCATCCTGACAACCAGGCCGGTCTGGTCATGGAGCTGATCGACCCGTCATTCATCAACCTTGCGGCCCTGCCCAGTTTTGATACCTGTAGCCGCGACGTGTATGCCAACAGCACCCGGTTTACCGGCGAAAGTGCCTTGCGCATCGCTCGCGGCATAGCCTCGGCGGCAGACCATTTGCACGCGCAGGGCATCTGTCATGGCGATTTGTACGGGCACAATATTCTGTTCAATGCCCAAGGCGAATGCCTGCTGGGGGATTTTGGCGCCGCGTGCTTCCACGCCATTGACGACAGTTCGCACAGCCGTGCGCTGCAACGCATTGAAGTGCGAGCATTCGGGATTTTATTGGGGGAATTGCTGGAGCGTATCGACTCGGGCCTGAGCGATCAGCAGCGCAGTGACCTGCAAGGCCTGCAACAGCGTTGCATCCAGCCTGACGTGTTGGCACGGCCGGGGTTTGTTCAAATCAGTCAGGAACTGGCATGAAAACCTGTAGCCGATGACGAGGTACGAGGCTGCGATAAGGGCTGAAAGAGGTTCAACCCATCGCAGCCTCGCTACGCTCCTCAGCGACTACAGAAGAACGTTGCTTCAGACTCAGGCCAACGCCACAAACATGTCCTGCACGTCGTCCTGCTCTTCCAGCTTGGCCAGGAACTCCTGGACTTCTGCCATTTGCTCGTCAGTCAGACCACTGACCGGGTTTTTCGGCTGGTAGCCCAACTTGGCCGACAACACGGTGAAGCCCTGCTCAGGCAGTGCTTTTTGTACGGTGTCTAGGTCAGTCGGTTCAGTGATGAACAAGGTAGTGCCTTCTTCTTCACCTTCTTCGAAGTCCTGAGCGCCCGCTTCGATTGCGGCCATTTCAGGATCTGCGTCCGGGGTATCAGGCTTGGCTTCGATCATGCCAACGTGGTTGAAGTCCCACGCCACCGAACCCGAAGCACCCAGCTGCCCCTTGCGGAAGGCAACACGGATTTCAGCCACGGTACGGTTGATGTTGTCCGTCAGGCACTCAATGATCAGCGGTACCTGGTGAGGTGCAAAACCTTCATAGGTGACACGATGGTATTGCACGGCTTCAGTACCGATACCGGCACCTTTATTGATCGCGCGCTTGATGGTGTCAGCTGGCATCGAGGCTTTCTTGGCCTGTTCATAAACCAGACGCAAGTGCGAGTTCATGTCCGGATCGGCGCCGTTGCGCGCAGCAACCGTCAGTTCCTTGGCCAACTTGCCAAAAATCTTGCCACGGCTGTTGGCGGCGTCCGCTTTATGTTTAACCTTCCACTGTGCGCCCATTACTCACTCTCTCAATCGGGTGTGTCGCGGCATATCGGCCGTCGAATGGGCGCAAGTTTATACGCCCGCAAGTCGGCAATCGACCAAAAAATCCAATCGCTGCCTGCTTAAGCCTTGCCCAGCTCCATAAACGCCTTGATCAGCCGCAACTCGGCGCGCCGTTCCATGCAACCCAGCATATGCAGGTTGACGAGCCCCGCACCGTTGATCGGCACCGCACACACTCGAGGGTCATGGCTGACTTCTACCGACGACACAATGCCCACACCGAGCTGTGCTGCCACGGCCTCGGTAACGGCTTCACGACTGTCCAGCTCCAGCAACACCCGCGGGGTGACCCCGGCCTGAGCACAGGCGCTGTCAAAGGTGCGACGGGTAATCGACGTCGGTTCACGCAACACCATGATCACCTGGTCCAATTGTGAAATAGCGATGCCATCCGGCAAAGCCTGCCATGGGTGATTGGCCGGCACCAAGGCGCATATCCGCGACTCATCCAACGGACGCAAGGTCAGGCCTTTGCGCGGTTCTACTTCCGTCAGCACGGCTACATCGACATGTTCCGACAACAACGCCGCCAAGGTTTCCTGGGCATTGCCCAAACGCAAGTTCACGGTTATTCCCGGATAACGCGCCCGCAGGCCAGCCAGCATCGGCATCACCAGATGCGGGCCGTCGGCCGCTACCTCAAGCCGCCCGGTGAGCAGTTGGCGATTGGCCTCCAGCATGACCTGTGCCTCATCCACCAAACCAAACATGGCTCGCGTGATGGCCGCCAGCCTGGTGCCTTCTTCAGTCAGCTCCACACGCCTGGCCGTACGTCGCAGCAAGGTGATCTGGTAGTGCTCCTCAAGCGCCTTGATGTGCCCCGTAACGGCTGGCTGGCTGATAAAAAGTCGGGCCGCAGCCCGGGTAAAACTGCCTTCTCGGGCCACCGCGTCAAAGGCACGAAGCTGAAATAAATTCATGCATAACCCTCACTGATGGCTGGCATAACAACAAACAATTTGATTGATATCAACTCAAACTGCAATTTATGCCCTGTAACCAGTAGCCATCCAATGCTTGCGAGAATTTCAGAATGAGTACTGCCGCGCCGATCCTGCTGACCCCTGGCCCACTGACGACGTCGGCGCGAACCCGCCGGGCGATGATGGTCGACTGGGGTTCCTGGGATGACAGTTTCAACCAGCTGACTGCCAGCCTCTGCGAGCAACTGCTGGCCATTATCAACGGCGGGATCAGCCATCACTGCGTGCCTCTGCAAGGCAGCGGCACCTTCGCCGTCGAGGCCGCCATCGGTACCCTTGTGCCACGAGATGGCAATGTGCTCGTACTGATCAACGGTGCCTACGGCAAGCGACTGGCCAGGATCTGCGAAGTGCTGGGGCGTCGTTTCAGCACCTTTGAAACGGCTGAAGACCAGCCCACCACCGCTGCCGACGTAGACCGCCTTCTGCGTGCCGACCCGAGCATCACCCATGTGGCCCTGATTCACTGCGAAACCAGTACCGGGATTCTTAATCCACTGCCCGAAATTGCAGCGGTCATTGCTCAACAAGGTAAACGTCTGATCATCGACGCCATGAGTTCTTTCGGCGCCCTGCCCATCGATGCACAGCAAGTCCCTTTCGACGCGCTGATCGCAGCGTCCGGCAAATGCCTGGAGGGGGTGCCGGGCATGGGGTTTGTCTTCGCCCGCAAAGAGGCGCTGCAGAACGCATCGGGCAACAGTCACTCACTGGCGATGGACCTGTTTGATCAGCACGCCTATATGACCAAAACAGGCCAATGGCGCTTCACTCCACCCACACACGTGGTCGCGGCCTTGCACGAAGCCCTGCTGCAGTACAACGAAGAAGGCGGTTTACCAGCACGCCACCAGCGTTATGCCGACAACTGCCAGACGCTACTCGACGGCATGGCCGCCCTGGGTATTCGCAGCTTCCTGCCCGAGGCCATTCAGGCTCCGGTTATCGTCACCTTCCATGCGCCCAAAGATCCGCGCTACCAGTTCAAGGAGTTCTACGAACGCGTGAAAGCCAAGGGTTTCATCTTGTACCCGGGTAAATTGACCCAGGTCGAAACCTTCCGTGTGGGCTGCATAGGCCACGTCAATCAGGCCGAGATCCAGGCTGCGGTGAATGCCATAGGCCAAGTGCTACATGAGATGGAAGTCTTCGACATTTGATGGTGTGGGACAGGCTAGAACAACCCAAATTACTTCGTGCGGCCCTGCCCGCTCTTACAGGATAGACTGACATGAACTACACCAACCCAAGCAAGCTGCAAGCCGCCATTCTCGACTGGGCAGGCACGGTGGTCGATTTTGGCTCATTCGCCCCTACGCAAATTTTCGTCGAAGCCTTTGCCGAGTTCGACGTACAGGTCTCTATCGAAGAAGCACGCGGCCCGATGGGCATGGGCAAGTGGGATCATATTCGTACCCTGTGCGACCAGCCACAGATCACCGAGCGCTACAAAAAAGTATTTGGCCGCGCGCCAACTGACGAAGACGTGACCGCGATCTACCAACGCTTCATGCCACTGCAGATCGCAAAAATTGCCGAACACTCGGCGCTGATTCCCGGCGCACTGGAAACCATCGCCAATCTGCGTGATGAGGGGATCAAGATCGGTTCATGCTCGGGCTACCCGGCGCAAGTAATGACCAAAGTCGTTGAACTGGCTGCCACCAATGGCTACGTCGCCGATCACGTAGTGGCCACTGACGAAGTGCCAAATGGCCGCCCCTGGCCTGCTCAGGCACTGGCCAACGTGATCGCGCTGGGCATTGATGATGTGGGCGCCTGCGTAAAAATCGACGACACCGTGCCGGGCATCCTTGAAGGTCGCCGTGCAGGCATGTGGACGGTCGCACTGGTGTGTTCCGGAAACGCCCTGGGCCTGACCTACGAGCAGTACAAGGCGCTGGATGCCGCCACGCTGGACAGTGAGCGCTCCCGCATCCACGCCCTGTTCGCGGGCTCGCGCCCCCACTACCTGATCGACACCATCAGTGACCTGCCGCACGTCATTGCAGACATCAACCAGCGTCTGGCCAATGGCGAAATGCCACAAAGCAGCTGAGTGAAATAAAAAAACGCGGCAGCCCTGAGTCAGGCCTGCCGCGTTTTTGATGAGAAAGACTCAGAGCTTGTGTTGCTGCTCGACCCATTTGGCAAAGTCGTCGATGAATTTTTGCAAAAACGGTCGGGTTTTTTCTGACAGCTTGCCAGACGCATCAAATGCATCCCCCGCACCACCCAGGTACGCCTCAGGCTGTTGCATGCACGGAACATTGAGGAAAACCAGCGACTGGCGCAAATGCTGGTTTGCCCCAAAGCCACCAATGGCCCCCGGCGAAACACTGATCACCGCACCCGGTTTGCCGCTGAACACACTTTGGCCATAGGGACGCGAACCGACATCTATCGCGTTTTTCAACACGCCGGGCACCGAGCGATTGTATTCAGGGGTCACAAACAGCACGGCATCGGCAGGGCGTATCTGATCGCGAAACGTGCTGTAAGGCGCAGGAGGCGGCGTGACATCAATGTCTTCGTTATAGAGGGCCAGTTCGCCGATTTCGACAATATTCAGTTTCAAATTTGCCGGAGACAGTTCTGCCAGAGCAAGGGCGACTTTTCGATTGAGGGAGTCTTTCCTCAGACTGCCGACCAACACCGCAACGTTGTAGACCTTGCTCATAGAAAACCCCGAGTCTGTGGCTATAGGAAGAGTAGTTATAGATGATCGGACGCCTTTCTTGCACCCCAGTTCACCCTATCTGCCTGCAAGCCTGTAAAGTAGCAGGACTATTTTTTTCACATTGCTAAACTTCCCCTACTGATCAACGGTCTACAGAACCGCAAATTGGGTGTTTATCTCCAGAGGTTCTCTACAAATGGCGGCAGTTCTCGTTGGGCAATTTCATGCAAGGGATGCGGAAGGACGCGTCTATTCCGTGCATGAATTTGAAGATACACAAGCGACAGGCGAGCAACCGGTAAAAACGTACAAGCTGGCCATTGGCGATCGCGTCAAAAAGAACGATGACAACACCTTCGAGCTCGTACAGTCGGGCGTCGTACTGGTTCGAGATCCTTCTCCGGTTGTCGCAGCCTGACCTGCAGCCCACGGCATATCGCTGAAGTCAAAGGATGAGACTTGGGTCAGGCTTCGTCACGCTGAAACCTCATCTGCCGGACATGGACTTCACGCATGCGTTTACGCCACATCGAAGTGATACAAGCGATCTTGCAAACCGGCAACCTCGGCCATGCTGCCGAGTTGCTGCAATTGCCCGCGGCCACCCTCAGCGCCACGCTGCAAGAGGCCGAGCAGCAATTGGGCTTCATGCTGTTTGCCAGTGTTCGCGGGCGGCTTCAAGCCACCCGCGACACCCTTGTGCTCCAGCCCCACATCAACCAGCTGTACCAGGCACTTGAGCCGCTGCGCCAGCTTGGCAACGACTTGCGCCAGCATCAGGAGCCAGCCTTGCGTGTGGCCTGCAGCGAAACCCTGGCACACCCCCTTCTGCCTTACTGCATAGGTGCCCTCAGGCGCCGCTTCCCCGATACGCCAACCACCTTGAGCAGCCAGCCTTGCGCCGAAATTGTGCGCCGCCTGTTGATGGACGAGTGCGATCTTGGCCTGAGCCTGCAGTCATCGGAACAACCCGGGATCGACTGCCAGCCTCTGGTTCAAGGCAAAGTACAGTTTTTGGCCCCTCACGGCTGGTTGTCCCCCAAGCACAAATACATCGCGCTGCAAGAATTGGCCGGCCAGGCAATGATTGGCCTGCAGCAGCACGACCCTTTGAGCCGCCTGCTCGACGGCAAACTGCAAGCCTTGCGCCCGATGCCTGTGGTGCAGATTCAGGTTCAGAGTTACCAGATGATGCGCAGCCTGGTGGAAGCCGGGGAAGGATTGGCTTTGGTCGACCCGTTCACGGCCGTAGGCGCCAAGACCAGCGGTCTGGATGTGTGCCCCGTGTCACCGGCTATCCCGGTGACACTCTATGGGCTGACACGCAAAGACGCGCAACCCGGACCTGCGCTCAAGGCATTGCTCGATATCGTGCGCCATAAAGCCGAGGCATTACTGGCTGATCAGGGGTTGGTGGTGCTTTAACACCCGCCCGCTTGGCGTTCAGGGTAGTGAGTCGCGGCTCTCAAAAATCAGATACCAGAAAATCGCCACTTCGCTGGTGTGCGGATCAATACCGCGATAACGCAGATAATCGATGCCTCCCACCTGATACCCGCAACGCTCATACAACCGGCAAGCGCCGAGGTTGTTGTTTTGGGTCTCCAGCATGATCCCCGGCAGATTTTTTTTGCGGCTCCAGAACTTGACCACATCCAGCAATGATTTGGCCACGCCATGGCGGCGGGCGCCGGCAATCACGGCCAGCTCATCCACGTGGGCGAAGCCATTCCAGTTGGTGCTCACCACCACATGCCCGACCGGCTGATTGTCCAGATAGGCCATGAAAATGTCGCTGTCCTTGCCCCCGCGATAGCTGGCAAATTCATCAGGGTCGATGCCGTAGCACTTGCGATAAGGCGTGATCAGGTCCAGTGGCCAGTGCTCGACTTTTTTATTGCGGTCGGCACGGGCGTAGGCGCGAACCTCAAAGCTGAAATCGTTGCACCACACATACGGCGCAAAGCCTTCATCAGCCAAACGTACTGAGACTTGAGGGTCTTTGGGGTTCATAACCAGGTGCATGAAAAATCCTTCTTTCTTGTCGTCGATGCTGACAATGGGCTGCTGCGCACCCCATCGCCCGCCTGCGCCAGCGACTACAAGGTCGGCGAAGGCTATTGCAGCGTCTGTCCCTTGGCGTCGAGGAGTTGGGTCCACAACGAAGGGGCGCCAGCCGATTTGGCAATGGCTTCAAGACGAGCCGCATGCTCGGCCAAGTCGCTTTCACTTGCACGAATAATCCGACCCGGATGACGGTCTGCCGACAAGCGGCGAATTTCACTGGCCTGATTGCCCGAGCCTTCGCCCGAACCATTGCCGTCAGAAGCATTGCCCGCCAGTGACAGGCTGGTTTGACCACCGGTCATGGTCAGATAAACGTCTGCCAGGATCTCGGAGTCGAGCAACGCGCCGTGTAATTCACGACCCGAGTTATCGACGCCATAGCGTTTGCACAAGGCATCAAGGCTGTTGCGCTGCCCCGGGTGACGGGCCCGCGCCATCGCCAGGGTATCGAGGATTGTGCAGTGGCGAGTGAGATCGGCCCGATCCGTCTGCCCGATCAGGGCAAACTCGTTATTCAAAAAGCCCACGTCAAACGCGGCGTTATGAATGATCAACTGAGCGCCCTTGATGAATTCAAAAAACTCATCGGCCACTTCAGCAAAACGGGGCTTGCCCACCAGAAACTCATTGGTAATGCCGTGGACGCCAATGGCGCCCTCGTCACTTTCGCGGTCGGGCTGCAGGTACACGTGAAAATGCCTGCCGGTCAAGCGACGTCCCATCAACTCGACGCAACCGATCTCGATCACGCGGTGGCCGTCGGTGACCGGCATACCGGTGGTTTCGGTATCCAGTACAACACTACGCATGCTTGATTCCCCGCACCTGATCTACCCCACGGTTGGCCAACTGGTCAGCGCGCTCGTTGCCAGGATGACCAATGTGTCCGCGTACCCATTGCCACTTCACGGTATGACGGTTGACCTGCTCATCGAGCAACTTCCACAGATCGGCGTTCTTCACCGGTTCCTTGGAAGCCGTTTTCCATCCGCGTTTTTTCCAGTTGACCATCCATTCGGTGATGCCTTTCATCACGTACTGGGAGTCGGTCACCAGCAACACTTCACACGGACGCTTGAGCTCTTCAAGCCCACGAATGGCGGCCATCAGTTCCATGCGGTTATTGGTGGTATTGGCTTCGCCGCCCCAGAGCTCTTTTTCAACGCCCTGGCAGACCAGCAAGGCACCCCAGCCACCCGGGCCAGGATTACCCTTGCAGGCACCATCGGTGAACATTTCAACGCTATCGATCATTACAAACTATCCAGAAAAGGCTGCTTATGGCCTGACCATCAGCAATGGTCAGTACCTGAGCCGGGCTAACCCGGCCCAACATAAATTAAGATTCGGTGTGGGGCCGATTAACCTTGGCCATCTGCAGGGGAATCAGCTTGCCCATCGGTTCCCGACGCAAAGGATTGACCGGGCGCAAGCCCACCACCATTTTGCGTGCGACCAGTACATAGAAGCCGCCACCGGCCAATTGCCAGCTGCCAGCCTTGCGCTCCCAGCCTGAAAAACGGCTCTGCCACGCTTTGGATGCAAGCGGCGGACGATAGCATCCGAAGCGGCGTTTCTCCAGCGCAAAGCCCAGTAGATTCAGCCAGTCGGCGACGCGTGAAGGTGAAATGCAACGCGCCTTGCGCAGGGCATCCTTGGCGAACACATGGCGTAACCCCCAACTGCTCCAGGGGTTGATTCCGACAATCAACAAATGTCCGCCGGGTCGCACGCTGCTGGCTGCTTCGCGTAACAAACCATGGGGCGAGAGGCAAAAATCCAGGCCGTGCTGCAACACCACCACATCCGCTGCATGCTCACACAACGGCCAGGCCTGCTCTTCACAAATGATTTCAACCCCCGGCAGAGGCGCTCCAAGACGCACACTGCGGCGCACTTGCGCAGCCTGGGGCGGGGATTCGGCGCCAGGGCCGTAATGCACCAGATAGCCGCCGAAAAAGCGCCCCAGCTCGTCCTCAAGCACACGTTGCTCATCTTCGAGCAACAACTGCCCAAGGGGCCCGGACAGCCATTCGCGCGCAGAACTGATCAGCGCCAGCCACTCAGGGTCTGCCTGAGCCAATGCTTTATCGATCATCGCTCCTCCAACTCGCCATCTACCTATCACAAGTCCTAAGATGCGCCATTGTTTCGCACTTGGGAATTGCACCATGTTACAGATCGACGCCCTGCCCGCCTTCAACGACAACTACATCTGGCTGTTACAGGACACCATACAAAAGCGCTGCGCCGTGGTCGATCCGGGTGATGCCGCGCCTGTTATGGACTGGCTGGTCCGGCACCCGGACTGGGTACTGAGCGACATTCTGGTCACCCATCACCACTTCGATCATGTGGGGGGTGTTGCGCAATTGCATGATCATACTGGCGCCAAGGTCTGGGGCCCGGCACTTGAGACCATCCCGGCCCGACAAGTGGCACTCAACGACGGCGACCGTATCGACGTGCTGGGCCTTGAGTTCCTGGTATCGCTGGTACCCGGCCACACGCTCGGGCACATCGCCTACTATCACGGCGACCCGGCCGGACCCGTGCTGTTTTGCGGCGACACCCTGTTCGCCGCCGGATGTGGCCGACTGTTTGAAGGCACTCCCGAACAAATGCACCACTCCTTGAGCCGCCTGGCTGCGCTGCCTGCTCACACCGCCGTGTATTGCACCCACGAATACACCCTGAGCAATTTACGCTTCGCCCAAGCGGTCGAACCCGCCAATGCGGATATTGCCGCGCGAGTCGAACAAGTCACGCAATGGCGTGCCGAAGGTCGCATCAGCTTGCCATCATCCATAGGCCTCGAATTACTCACAAATCCCTTTTTAAGGGTTAATGAAACATCTGTTAAAGAAAAAGCTGACGAGTGGAACTCCCTCGACAACGACTCGCCCAGTGCTGTCTTTGCCAGTCTGCGCAGCTGGAAAGACACGTTCTAAAACGGGCTGCGGTTGGCACAAAAATTCTGAACAGTTGACCGCACCCCCCCTGCTTTCTAGAATCCCCCGACATTTTTTCCTGAAACTATCCCTCAGCCAATGTCGTCATTTAAAGGTTACTCCATCAATTCAGACGCATTGACGCGCTTGGTTAAAGCCATCGCGGTGGCTGTGTCCGCCACTCTCGCGGGCTGCCAATCCATGGATCATTCGGCGCAAACCACCGAACGGGCCAGCCTTAAAATCGCCAAACGCATCCCTCAAGAGCCGCTCTGGCTCAGCGAAAAGCCTAGCCCCGTTGCCCCGCAAGATGTCTGGGAGCGGATGCGCCAGGGCTTCAAGTTGCAGGACGGCCAGAACGTTAACCCCCGCATTGAACAACAGCGCTTGTGGTTCGCCAGCAACCCGTCATTCCTAGAAAACGCGGGTGAGCGCGGCAGCCTTTATATCCACTACATCGTGGAACGCCTTGAAGAGCGCAACATGCCGCTGGAACTGGCTCTGTTGCCAGCCATCGAAAGCGCCTACAACCCAATGGCGTATTCACACGCCAATGCGGTCGGCCTCTGGCAATTTATTCCTTCGACAGGCCGCTATTTCAATTTGCGTCAAACCCGTGCCTACGATGGCCGCCGTGACATCACCGCTTCGACCCTGGCAGCCCTGAACTACCTGAACCGCCTGCACGACATGTTCAACGGTGACTGGCTGCTGGCGCTGGCGGCTTATAACGCCGGCGAAGGCACCGTAAGCCGGGCCATTGAACGCAATGAAAAGCTCGGTTTGCCGACCGACTACTGGAACCTGCCACTGCCGCAGGAAACCAAAGACTACGTCCCTAAACTGCTGGCCCTGTCCCAGGTGGTGCTGGCCCCTGAAGCCTACGGCATCAACCTGAACCCGATCGCCAACGAACCCTACTTCGAAATGGTCGAAATCAAACAGTCCATGGATTTGTCCCGCGTGGCAGCCCTGGCCGAGATCGACGAAGACGAGATGTTCCAGCTGAACCCGGCTTATAAGCAGCGTGCCACCACCGACGGACCGCAACACCTGCTTGTACCCACCTCCAAAGCGCAATTGCTGACCGCCAGCCTTTCCAACCTCAAGCCTGAAGAACTCGTTAGCCTGCGTCCTAAAAAGCCTGTATTTGACACCATTGCGAGCACCAAGCCCGCACAGCTGAGCCGCAAGTACCGGGTTAAAAGTGGCGACAACCTGACGTTGATCGCCAAGGCCAACAAGGTTGATGTCAAAGACTTGCAGCACTGGAACAAACTGAGCGGCAACAACCTCAAGGCCGGCCAGATCCTGGTCATGCAGGACTCACGCAAACCTTCTGGCAGAAAACCTACACAATACAAGGTCCAGAAAGGCGATTCGCTGTACATGGTTGCCAAGCGTTTCAACGTTGAAATGCAACATCTCAAGCGCTGGAATCCAAACAGCGCTAAAGCCCTCAAACCCGGGCAGATGCTGACAGTATCCAAACCGCGTTAAGCACAAGGCTGACCCTGTTGCGGGCAAGTTGTTTCCTACACAAAAGTAGGGCACGACTTGCCCGCAGTGCTTTCCAGAGTGGCCTTTTTCCTACAGATACAAGCTGTTACTGTACGGAAACCTAAGCCCAATGCCTGGATCGGATCTCTGACTTGATGCGTCCCCTCCTCACGCTATTTATGAGCCTGGCCTTGAGCTCCCCCGCAAGCGCATCCCTGAGCGAAAGCCACGGTTATGCGCAGTTCGGCACACTCAAGTACCCGGCCACGTTCACCCACTTCGATTGGGTAAACCCTGACGCGCCTAAAGGCGGGACCTTGAAGGTCATGGCCTTCGGCACCTTTGACACCCTCAACCCCTATACCTTCAAAGGCACCAGCCCGGTATCGACGCCTAATTTTTTGCAATACGGGGTCAACGAGCTCAACGAAACCCTGATGGCCGGCACTGGCCAGTACGCGCCATCCGGCGATGAGCCAACATCCAGTTATGGCTTGATCGCACAATCAGTGGAATACAACGAAGACCGCAGCTGGGTCGTATTTAACCTACGACCAGAAGCCCGTTTTCACGATGGAAAGCCGATCACTGCCTACGACGTTGCGTTCTCTTACAACCTGTTGCTCAAAGAGGGCCATCCGCAGTACCGGACCAATCTCCAGGAAGTCCAGCGGGTCGACATCCTGGGGCCCAAACGCATTCGCTTTGTGTTCAAGCGCGCGAACAACCCCTTGCTGATTTTGCGTCTGGGCGAGTTGCCAGTCCTGCCCCAACACTACTGGGCAAAGCGCGATTTCAAAGCCACGACCTTTGAACCACCTCTGGGCAGCGGACCCTATCGCATCACCACAGTTACCCCCGGTCGGCAACTGGTCTTCGAGCATGTGAAAAACTGGTGGGGGGCCAACTTGCCGGTCAATCGCGGCAAATACAATTTCGACCGGGTTGAAGTGGAGTTCTACCGCGACAGCGACGTCGCTTTCGAAGCCTTCAAAGCCCGTGAATTCGACATCTATATCGAACACCAGGCCAAGAACTGGGCCAATGGCTATAACTTCCCCGCGGTCCGCCGGGGAGATGTAGTCAAGGCTGAAATCACTCACCAGATTCCGACTCAAACCCAGGGGCTGTTCATGAACAGCCGCCGCGCCAGCTTTGAGCAGGACAAAGTTCGTGAAGCCCTGGGGTTGATGTGCGACTTTGAATGGACCAATCGAACGCTGTTCAACGGTGCCTACAAGCGCGCGTCGAGTTTTTATCCCAACAGCGAGTTTTCGGCCAGTGGCATTCCCCAAGGGCATGAATGGCTGATGCTTTCGCCCTGGCGTAATCAACTGCCGCCCGAACTGTTCAGCCAGGCCTTTGCCCTGCCTCAAACCGACGGCCGCGGCATCCCCCGTGAAACCATGCGCCAGGCGCTGGGTTTACTGGCCGAAAGCGGCTGGAAGCTGTCCGGGCAACGCCTGCTCAACAGCGAAGGCAAGTCGCTGCGCTTCGAGATATTGCTGGTCAACCCCAACCTTGAGCGCATCCTGCAACCCTATGTGGAAAACCTCGCCAGCATCGGCATCGACGCCCGACTGCGCACGGTAGATCGCGCGCAATACAAACAACGGCTGGATCAGTTCGACTTCGACATGATCCTGATGACCCTCGACCAGACCCTTAGCCCAGGCCTTGAGCAGTGGCAGTACTTCCACTCCAGTCAGGTCAACGTCAAGGGCAGCAAAAACTATGCAGGCGTTGCCAGCCCGATAGTGGATCAATTGCTCGAACGCTTGCTGGCCGCCCAAAACCGTGACGAGCAATTGTCGGCCGGGCGAGCGCTTGACCGCGTACTGCTGTGGCAGCACTACATCATTCCTAACTGGTATCTGAACTATCACCGCCTGGCGTACCGCAACCGGTTCGCCTTTGTGACTACGCCGCCCTACACCCTGGGCCTTAGCGCGTGGTGGCTTAAGCCTACGGAGAAAAAACAATGATGCCTTTGCGTACGTTGCTCAACCCCATCGCTGGCTTACTGTTGACCGGCTTTGCCTGCGTGGCGCTGGCAGCCCCTCAACACGCGTTGACCCTCTATGACGAGCCGCCGAAATACCCGGCCAATTTCAAGCATGTCGATTACGTCAACCCGGACGCGCCCAAGGGCGGGACGTTTCGCAAATCCTCGCTTGGCAGCTTTGACAGCCTCAACCCTTTTATCAATAAAGGCGTTCCGGCCGACGATATAGATCTGACCTTCGATACCCTGGCCCGGCAGACCCTGGATGAACCCTTCACTTCCTACGGCCTGATCGCTGAGAAAATCGAAAAAGCCCCCGACAACAGCTGGGTGCGCTTTTACCTGCGACCCCAGGCAAAATTCAGTGATGGTCATCCGATTCGTGCCGAAGACGTTGTGTTCAGCTTCGATACCCTGATGAAAAACGGCTCACCGCTGTACAAGGGCTATTACAGCGATGTCGACCAGGCCATCGCGGAAAACCCGCTGCAGGTGAAATTCACCTTCAAGCACAACAAAAATCGCGAGCTGCCACTCATTCTTGGCCAACTCCCGGTTCTGCCCAAGCATTGGTGGGAAACACGAGAATTCGGCAAGGGCAATCTGGAAGTACCTCCCGGGAGCGGGCCTTACACCATCACCGAAATCAAGCCCGGGCGCTCAATCCGCTACGAACGCAACAAGGACTACTGGGGCAAGGACCTGCCGATCAACAAGGGCCTGTACAACTTCGACACCATTACCGTCGATTACTTTCGTGACAACAGCGTAGCGTTCGAAGCGCTCAAGGCCGGGCAATTTGATTACTGGCTGGAAATCAGCGCCAAGAACTGGGCCGGTGCCTACAACGCTCCCGCGTTCACCCAGGGCCGCTTGAAAAAAGAAGAAATCCGCAATCACAACCCGACAGGCATGCAGGGTTTTATCTTCAACCTGCGTAAGCCCATGTTCCAGGATGTTCGGGTGCGCGAAGCCATAAGCCTGCTGTTTGACTTCGAGTGGGCCAACAAGCAACTGTTCAGCGGCGCTTATGCACGCACCGGCAGTTATTTCGAAAACTCGGAAATGGCCGCCAAAGCACCGCCCACCGAAGAAGAACTGGCCATTCTGGAGCCTTTGCGCGGCAAGGTTCCTGACCAGGTGTTCACTGAAGTTTTCAAGCCCAATGTCACTGACGCCAGCGGCATGATTCGCGAGCAGCAACGCCGCGCGTATCAGCTGCTGCAAGAAGCAGGCTGGCGAATCGTCGACGACAAGATGGTCGATGCACAGGGCAAGCCGGTCACAATCGAATTTCTGCTGGCACAGACCGAATTCGAGCGCATTCTCCTGCCTTTCAAGCGCAACCTCAGCGACCTGGGTATCGACTTGCAGATCCGCCGGGTTGATACCTCCCAGTACCTGAACCGTCTGCGTTCGCGGGATTACGACATGATTGTGGGCAGCTTTCCCCAGTCCAGCTCACCTGGTAGCGAACAGCGCGAATACTGGGAATCGCTCAGTATCGATAAGCCCGGCAGCCGTAACTTCATAGGCCTCAAAGACCCGGCCATCGATCAACTGACCGAGGGCCTGATCAATGCCGAGTCCCGCCAGAGCCTGATCAACCATGCCCGGGCCCTGGATCGTGTCTTGCAATGGGGCTACTACGTCATCCCGAACTGGCACATCAAAACCTGGCGCGTTGCGTACTCAAGTCATATCGGCCACCCCGAAGTGACGCCAAAATATGACATTGGCACGGCAACCTGGTGGGCAAAACCTGACACCAAACCTGCAACTGCGACTAAACCTACAAGCGCGAGCCTGGAGCCTTAAATGCTGGCTTATATATTCAGGCGACTGCTGCTGATTATTCCGACGCTATTCGGAATCCTGCTGATTAACTTCGTCATCATCCAGGCCGCGCCCGGCGGCCCGGTTGAACAGATGATCGCCAAGCTGGAAGGTTTTGATGGCGCCACCAGCCGTATTGCGGGAGGTGGCTCGGAGGTGTCGGTGGCCGGCTCCAACTATCGTGGCGCCCAGGGGCTGGACCCGGAGCTGATCAAGGAAATCGAAAAGATGTACGGCTTCGACAAGTCGGCGCCGGAACGCTTGTGGATCATGATCAAGAACTACGCACAACTGGACTTCGGCGAGAGCTTTTTCCGAGACGCCAAGGTCATTGACCTGATCAAGGAGAAGATGCCTGTTTCAATCTCGCTGGGGTTATGGAGCACCCTGATCATGTATCTGGTGTCGATTCCGTTGGGGATCGCCAAGGCTACGCGGCATGGAAGTCATTTCGACGTCTGGACCAGTTCATTGATCATTGTGGGCTATGCGATTCCCGCCTTTCTGTTTGCCATCCTGCTGATCGTGCTGTTTGCCGGGGGCAGCTACTTTGACTGGTTCCCGTTACGCGGCCTGACCTCCAACAACTTCGATGAGCTGAGCGTGGGCGCCAAGATCCTCGATTACTTCTGGCACCTGGCGTTGCCGGTCACCGCACTGGTGATTGGCAACTTTGCCACCATGACCTTACTGACCAAAAACAGCTTTCTCGATGAGATCAACAAGCAGTACGTGGTCACCGCCAAAGCCAAGGGTCTGACGAACCATCGAGTGCTCTATGGTCATGTGTTCCGCAATGCCATGCTGCTGGTGATCGCAGGTTTCCCGTCGGCGTTTATCGGGATTTTCTTTACCGGCGCCTTGCTGGTTGAAGTGATTTTCTCCCTGGATGGCCTGGGCCTGATGAGCTTCGAGGCGGCCATCAATCGCGATTACCCCGTGGTCTTCGGCACCCTGTTTATTTTCACGCTGGTCGGGCTGGTGGTGAAGCTGATCGGTGACCTCTCATACACCCTGGTTGATCCGCGTATCGACTTTGAAAGCAGGGAGCATTGAGATGAAATTATCGCCTCTGAATCGACGCCGCTTTGCGCGCTTCAAAGCCAATAAACGTGGCTGGTGGTCACTGTGGGTTTTTCTGGTGCTGTTCGGGCTCAGCCTGAACGCCGAATTGATCGCCAATGACAAACCACTGGTTATCCATTACGACGGGGAACTGTATTTCCCGGCGCTCAAGCGCTACCCGGAGACTGACTTTGGCGGTGAGTTCCCCCTCGAGGCCAATTACAAAAGCCCGTATATCCGTGAACTGCTGGCCAAGAAAGACGCCTGGGTGCTGTGGCCGCTCATCCCGTACAGCTATCAGAGCATTAACTACGACCTGAAAGTGCCCGCTCCAGCGCCGCCTTCAGCGGAAAACTGGCTAGGCACCGATGACCAGGGGCGCGATGTACTGGCCCGAGTGATTTACGGCTTTCGGATTTCAGTGCTGTTCGCTCTGACCCTGACCGTCTTGAGCTCAATCATTGGCGTGATCGCCGGAGCACTTCAGGGCTTTTATGGCGGCTGGGTTGACCTTGCCGGTCAGCGCTTTCTGGAAATATGGTCAGGCTTGCCCGTGCTGTACCTGCTGATCATTCTCGCAAGCTTTGTGCAGCCCAACTTCTGGTGGTTGCTGGGAATCATGCTCCTGTTCTCCTGGATGAGCCTGGTCGACGTAGTACGCGCCGAATTCCTCCGTGGGCGGAATCTGGAATATGTGCGCGCCGCACGCGCACTCGGCATGCAGGACATGGCCATCATGTACCGCCACATTCTGCCCAACGCCATGGTCTCCACCATGACGTTCATGCCGTTTATCCTGACCGGCGCCATTGGCACCCTCACCGCGCTGGACTTTTTGGGTTTCGGCCTGCCGCCAGGCGCTCCGTCACTCGGCGAACTGGTCGCTCAGGGCAAATCCAACCTGCAAGCACCCTGGCTGGGCATCAGTGCATTCGCGGTGCTGGCCATTATGCTCAGCCTGCTGGTGTTTATCGGCGAGTCCGCTCGCGATGCCTTCGACCCGAGGAAATGAGATGACACAAGACAATCTGATCGAAGTGCGCGATCTCTCCGTCGAGTTCATCGCCGGTGAAACACCGCAGCGTGTAGTGCAAGGCATCAACTTTGATATCAAGCGCGGGGAAACCCTGGCCCTGGTCGGCGAGAGCGGGTCCGGGAAGTCAGTGACCGCGCATTCGATCCTCAGGTTATTGCCCTACCCGCTCGCCCGTCACCCAAGCGGCAGCATTGCCTATGGCGGGCAGGACTTGCTGAGCCTGGACGAGAAAAAGCTGCGCCATATTCGTGGCAATCGCATTGCGATGATTTTTCAGGAGCCCATGACCTCACTGAACCCGCTGCACAGTATTGAAAAACAAATCAATGAGGTGCTGGGCATTCACAAAGGGCTTACCGGCAAGGCGGCCACACAGCGCACATTGGAGCTCCTGGATCTGGTTGGCATCCCTGAGCCTCACAAGCGCCTGAAGGCCCTCCCACACGAGCTCTCAGGCGGCCAGAGACAGCGTGTAATGATTGCAATGGCCCTGGCCAATGAGCCAGAGCTGTTGATTGCCGATGAACCCACCACGGCGCTGGACGTCACGGTACAGCTTAAAATTCTCGATTTGCTCAAGGATCTGCAAGCCCGCCTGGGCATGTCGCTGTTACTGATCAGTCACGATTTGAACCTTGTTCGACGAATTGCGCACCGAGTATGTGTCATGCAGCGCGGTTTAATCGTCGAACAAGCATCGTGCGAGCAGCTGTTCCGTTCGCCGCAACATCCTTACACCCGGGAACTGCTCAGTGCAGAACCCAGTGGAGGCCCGGCCAACACGGTTGCGGGCCCGCCATTGCTGCAAGTCGAGGACCTGAAAGTCTGGTTCCCGATCAAAAAAGGGCTGTTGCGCAAGACCGTCGATCACGTCAAAGCAGTGGACGGAATCAACTTCAGCCTGCCACAGGGCCAGACCCTGGGCATTGTGGGTGAAAGTGGATCGGGCAAGTCGACCCTGGGTCTGGCGATTTTGCGATTGATTGCCAGCAAGGGTTCGATCCGTTTTGAGGGCAAACGGCTAGACTGTTTGTCGCAGAAAGAAGTCCGGCCGCTGCGACGGGAAATGCAGGTGGTGTTCCAGGATCCGTTTGGCAGTCTCAGCCCGCGCATGAGCGTCAGCGAGATTGTCGGCGAAGGGTTGCGCATTCACCGCATGGGCACCGATGCAAAGCAGGAAATTGCAATTATTGAAGCCTTGCGAGAAGTAGGTCTGGATCCGGAAACCCGGCACCGTTACCCTCACGAGTTTTCAGGCGGACAACGGCAACGAATCGCCATTGCCCGCGCCCTGGTTTTGAAGCCGGAGTTGATTTTACTGGACGAACCAACCTCAGCGCTGGATCGGACAGTACAACGCCAGGTCGTGGAGCTGCTGCGATCACTTCAAACCAGGCACAACCTGACGTATTTGTTTATCAGCCATGACCTGGCTGTCGTCAAAGCGCTGAGCCACCAGTTGATGGTGGTCAAGCATGGCCAAGTGGTCGAACAGGGTGATGCGCAAAGTATCTTTGCCTCACCGCAACATCCATATACACAACAGCTGCTGGAAGCCGCCTTTTTGGCACCAGTGGCTGTCGATTAACCTGATAGAGGAACAACACATGGGTTTTCTCACCGGTAAGCGCGTACTGATCGTTGGTGTCGCTAGCAAATTGTCCATCGCTTCTGGCATTGCTGCCGCCATGCATCGTGAAGGCGCCGAACTGGCTTTCACTTATCAGAACGAAAAGCTGAAAGGTCGTGTTGAAGAATTCGCAGCTGGTTGGGGTTCAAACCCTGAACTGTGCTTCCCTTGCGACGTTGCCAGCGATGAAGAAATCGCCAAGGTCTTCGAAGACCTTAGCAAGAAGTGGGACGGTCTGGACTGCATCGTTCACTCCGTAGGTTTTGCTCCTGGCGACCAGCTGGATGGCGACTTCACTGACGCTACCACCCGTGAAGGCTTCCGCATCGCTCACGACATCAGCGCCTACAGCTTCGTGGCCCTGGCCAAAGCCGGTCGTCCGATGATGAAAGGCCGCAACGGCAGCCTGCTGACCCTGTCTTACCTGGGTGCAGAACGCACCATGCCTAACTACAACGTGATGGGCATGGCCAAGGCCAGCCTGGAAGCGGGCGTACGTTACCTGGCAGGCAGCCTGGGCCCTGAGGGCACTCGCGTTAACTGCGTATCGGCAGGCCCGATCCGCACCCTGGCAGCGTCGGGCATCAAGAACTTCCGCAAAATGCTGGCGGCCAACGAAGCGCAGACTCCTCTGCGTCGTAACGTCACCATCGACGAGGTCGGCAATGCCGGCGCCTTCCTGTGCTCCGACCTGGCGTCGGGCATCAGCGGTGAAATCATGTACGTAGACGGCGGCTTCAACACCACCGCTATGGGCAGCCTCGAAGAGTAAACCCTTAGCTGTAGCCGCCAATCAAAACGCCCGGTGCATTGAATGCACCGGGCGTTTTTTTGCACTGCGATTGCCTTTGGGAGCGGGCTTGCTCGCGATAGCATCAACACAGTCTGCCTGATACATCGCGCCGCCTGATCGCGAGCAACCCGCTCTACCACTGAAAACAGGCAAAAAAATGGCCGCTCAATGAGCGGCCATTTTCAGTGAAGCGGGAGAACCCTTAGTAGCGCTCAACCTTGGCTTCGTTTTCCAACTGCTTGCGGTAGGCAGCAAAGTCCTGCTGGCCAACACGTGAAGCGAGGAAGCGACGGTACGAGGCCTTCTCTTCTTCCGTCGGCGCTACCGCGTCGTTGACGCCATTCAGGCGCAATACAACGACACTGCCATCAGCCAAGGTCACACTGCCAAATGTCGGCTTGTCCTTGGATACAGGCTTGGGCATGCGGAACACAGCTTGCAGCACGGCCGGATCAATACCTTCCTGACCACGGGCAACTGCTTCCTGGACCTTCCACGACTGACCATCAATTGGCTGATTCAACGGCAGTTTGCCATCGCGCAGTTCCTTGATGATTTCTTCAGCGCGGGTTTTGGCCGCTGCACTTGCGTGCTCTTTGACCAGTTGTGCCCGGATGCTCGAGGCAACAGCTTCCAGCGGCAACTGCTCTGGCTTGCGGTGCTCCTTGACGCGCAACACGACTACGGTCTCAGGATCGAGCTCGATAGCTGTGCTGTTAGCACCTTCATCCATCACTTCGGTGCTGAATGCGGCTTGAATCACAGCGCGGTTGGCTGCGATACCTTCACCACCCTCACGACCAAATGGCGCAGAGGTATGCACGGTCAGTTTCAGCTCTTGAGCAGGCTGAACCAGATCGGACGCTTCAAATGCAGAGTCTTCCAATTGCTTGGTTGCATCCACAAAGCGGCGTTCGACCTGCTGGGTTTTCAGGTCATGGGTCAGCTTGTCTTTCAGGCTGGCAAAGCTCGGCACTTCAGGTGCTTCGACGCCCAGCAACTTGATCAGGTGGTAACCGTAGGTGGTCCGCACCGGCTCCGAAACCTGGTCCTGCTTCAACGCATAGACTGCAGTTTCGAACACAGGATCGTAGACACCCTGCCCTGCAAAGCCCAAGTCACCACCATTGGCAGCCGAGCCCGGATCCTGGGAAAACTCTTTGGCCAGAGCCTCGAAGCTTTCACCTTTGGCCAGACGCTGCTGAATCTCGGCGATCTTGGCTTTGGCCTGCTCGTCGCTGACCTTGTCGTTGACTTCAATCAAGATATGCGCAGCCCGGCGTTGTTCAGCCAGGTTAGCGATTTCCTTTTGATACAAGGCTTGCAGTTCATCGTCTTTCACGGCCACCTGGTCAAAGAAAGAAGATTTCTTCAACTCGATATAGTCGATCACGACCTGATCAGGAGTCATGAACTCCTTGGCGTGCTCGTCGTAGTAAGCCTTGACTTCGTCATCGCTCAGCTTCACCGCAGCCGGGTCGGCCTTGATGTTCACAGAAGCGAAATCGCGGGTCTGCTTTTCGAGACGGGCAAAAGCATTGACCTGTTCATCGGTCACAAATCCACTGCCTGCCAAACCGGCACGCAACTGACCAATCAACATTTCCTGGCCCAGCATGTCGCGGAACTGAAGGCGGCCGTAACCCAGTTGACGAATCACCTGATCGAAACGCTCAGGGCTGAATTTGCCATCTTCCTGAAATTCAGGGGTTTGCAGAATGACTTGATCCAGAGCGGCCTCAGAGAACGAAAACTTCGCGTCTTTAGCGCCTTGCAGCAACAGCTTGCGATCAATCAACCCTTTGAGGGCCGCTTCACGCAGCATTTTTTCATCCAGCAACGAAGAGTCAAAATCCTTGCCCAGCTGCTGCAGCAACTGACGACGTTGCATGTCGACGGCCTGGCTCAGCTCAACTTGAGTGACTTCTTCACCGTTAACCTTGGCGGCATCCTGGCTGGTAGAGGTGGCTTGAAAAATGGCATCGAAACCGGTCAACGCCATTAACGCGACGATGACACCGATGATGGTCTTGGCAATCCAGCCTTGTGAATTGTCCCTGATATTTTGCAGCATGCTTCCCCCAGAAACGGTCTTGCATAATGAGCAACCGTGGAGCGTGGGTAGAGTCCGGATAGAAGAAAGGCGCATCCGAGGATGCGCCTTCTCGTAACTGGCGGAGCGGACCGGGCTCGAACCCGCGACCCCCGGCGTGACACGACGATGTAGCCACCGACTGCACTACCGCTCCGCTGCCAAGCCTGGCGTGCGCCTGACCCGGTTGGGTAAAAAGTGTTACAGAAACTTAGTTAACCGCTTCTTTCAGTGCTTTACCGGCTTTGAAGCCTGGTTTTTTAGCAGCAGGAATTTCCAGCGTTTTACCGGTCTGTGGGTTACGACCAATACGAGCAGGACGATCGGTTACAGAGAAAGTACCAAAACCAACCAGTACCACAGAGTCGCCAGCCTTAAGAGCGCCAGTGACGGATTCGATTACTGCGTCCAGCGCACGGCCAGCTGCAGCTTTCGGGATATCAGCAGATGCAGCGATAGCATCAATCAGTTCCGACTTGTTCACTCTAAGTCCCCTTATATCTATCTGAGTATGTTTCTAAAGTTTTTTGGTAAAAGCAAAACGACTGCTGAAGCACTTACGGACACTTATAGAGCCGCTTTATAACAAGGGCTCTAAAAAGCGTCAAGAAAGCCCATCAGGCGAATCCGTATTAATGCGTGCTAATTCTTTCCTTAGAGTCAGACTCTCGCTTCTCATCCTTGGCAACAATCTCGGGAGCCACATCCGGCAAGGGCTCCGGGGCGTATTGCAGCGCAATTTGCAGGACCTCGTCAATCCATTTAACGGGTTTGATCTGAAGATCCTGTTTGATGTTGTCAGGAATTTCCTTCAAATCACGAACGTTTTCTTCAGGGATAATTACAGTTTTGATGCCACCACGGTGTGCAGCAAGTAATTTTTCCTTCAGACCACCAATCGCGAGTACCTGACCACGAAGGGTAATTTCACCGGTCATGGCAACATCGGCGCGTACCGGAATCAGGGTCAATGCCGAGACCAGAGCAGTACACATCCCCACACCTGCACTAGGGCCATCCTTAGGCGTCGCGCCTTCCGGCATGTGAATGTGAATATCGCGTTTCTCGTGGAAATCCAACGGGATACCCAGGCTCTTGGCACGGCTTCGGACCACCGTCAACGCAGCGGTGATTGACTCTACCATCACGTCACCCAGCGAACCGGTCTTGATCAACTGGCCCTTTCCGGGCACTACGGCCGCTTCGATGGTCAGCAATTCGCCACCCACTTGAGTCCATGCCAGACCGGTCACTTGACCGATTTGATCCTGAACCTCGGCCAAGCCGTAGCTGAATTTTCTTACACCTAAAAAGTGCTCAAGCAGCTCTGGGGTGACGGTAACAGCAAAGCGTTTTTCCATCGCATGCTCTTTGACCGCCTTGCGGCAAATCTTCGCAATCTGGCGCTCAAGGCCACGTACACCGGCTTCGCGGGTGTAGTAACGGATGATGTCCCGGATTGCTTCGTTGTCAAATGCCAGCTCGCCCTTCTTCAAGCCATTGGCTTCGATTTGCTTTGGAGCCAGGTATTTGACAGCGATATTGATTTTTTCGTCTTCGGTGTAGCCAGGCAGACGAATGACTTCCATCCTGTCCAGCAACGCTGGCGGGATGTTCATCGAGTTGGAGGTGCACAGGAACATCACATCGGACAGGTCGTAGTCGACCTCGAGGTAATGGTCATTGAAATTGTGGTTCTGCTCGGGATCAAGTACTTCAAGCAATGCCGAAGCCGGATCGCCGCGCATGTCACTGCCCATCTTGTCGATTTCATCGAGAAGGAACAGCGGGTTGCGCACGCCAACCTTGGTCATCTTTTGAATCAATCTTCCTGGCATCGAGCCTATGTAAGTACGACGATGACCACGAATTTCTGCTTCATCTCGCACGCCACCCAAGGCCATACGTACGAATTTACGGTTTGTTGCGTGGGCAATGGACTCGGCGAGCGAGGTTTTACCAACGCCTGGAGGACCGACCAGGCACAGAACTGGGCCACGAATTTTCTTCACGCGCTTTTGCACGGCGAGATATTCGAGGATCCGCTCTTTGACTTCATCTAGACCGTAGTGGTCTGCGTCCAGAATGTCTTCAGCGCGCTTGAGATCCAGACGCACCTTACTCTGCGCCTTCCACGGCACCTGCACCAGCCAGTCGATGTAGGAGCGCACTACAGTGGCTTCTGCAGACATTGGCGACATTTGCTTGAGCTTGTTCAGCTCTGCCTGGGCCTTGGCCATTGCGTCTTTAGGCAAGCCCGCAGCGTCGATGCGTTTTTTCAGCTCTTCGATTTCGTTGTGACCTTCGTCACCATCGCCCAGCTCCTTCTGAATGGCCTTCATCTGCTCATTCAGGTAGTACTCGCGTTGGCTGCGCTCCATTTGCTTTTTGACACGGCCACGAATGCGTTTTTCCACTTGCAGCAGGTCAATCTCGGCATCCAGCAGTGCCAGAACGTGCTCAACCCGGGCCTGCAAGTCGATGATTTCGAGGATTTCCTGCTTCTGCTCGATTTTCAGCGCCATGTGCGCGGCCATCGTATCGACCAGGCGGCTTGGCTCATCAATGCTGTTAAGCGAAGACAGAACCTCGGCCGGGACTTTTTTGCCCAGCTGCACGTATTGCTCGAACTGCGAAAGCAGACTGCGAACGAAGACCTCGGATTCACGATCCGGGGCAGCCACTTCGTCAATCAAGGAGACTTCGGCACTCAGATAACCATCTGCCTGGCCAAAACGCTCAACTGCACCGCGCTGCTCACCCTCGACCAGCACTTTGACCGTACCGTCCGGGAGCTTGAGCAGTTGCAGGACAGTTGCAATGGTGCCGACGCGATAGAGCGCATCTTCGCCCGGATCGTCGTCAGCCGGATTCTTTTGAGCCAACAGCAGAATCTGCTTGTCGCCCGTCATCGCAGCCTCAAGGGCCTCGATCGACTTCTCGCGTCCCACGAACAGTGGGATCACCATGTGCGGATATACAACAACATCACGCAACGGCAGGAGAGGCAATTCGATGGTTGTCTTCATGATTTCGCCTCTACGGCGGCCAAAAGGCCGTAATCAGATGGATGTAAGCTTGAAGCCAAGATGGGGGCAGTCTTGAAAAAAAACAAGCGTTGAACGACAGGAAAAACAAAGGGGCCCGAAGGCCCCTTCTTTAACACGCAATGTGTAATGCCCGGCATTACGTTTACGCGTCAGGTGCAACCTTGGCAGTCGCTTCGTTGTTTTCATAGATCAACAACGGCTTGGACTTGCCTTCTATAACGCTTTCGTCGATCACAACTTTACTCACCTCGGATTGCGAGGGGATTTCGTACATTGTGTCGAGCAGCACGCCTTCAAGAATCGAACGCAGGCCACGAGCGCCAGTTTTACGCTCCAGAGCACGCTTGGCTACGGCCTTCAATGCGTCAGCACGGAACTCGAGATCAACACCTTCCATCTCGAACAGCTTCGCGTACTGCTTGGTCAACGCATTTTTAGGCTCGGTCAAAATCTGCATCAAAGCAGTTTCGTCCAGCTCATCAAGCGTTGCCAGAACAGGCAGACGACCCACGAACTCCGGGATCAGACCAAACTTGACCAAATCATCAGGTTCGACTTCACGCAGGGATTCGCCAACCTTCTTGCCCTCTTCCTTGCTGCGCACTTCAGCACTGAAGCCGATGCCGCCGCGAGTCGAGCGGGCCTGCACAACCTTCTCCAGGCCCGAGAACGCACCGCCACAGATAAACAGGATGTTGCGGGTATCAACCTGCAAGAACTCCTGCTGTGGGTGCTTGCGACCACCTTGGGGTGGAACGGAAGCCACGGTGCCCTCGATAAGCTTGAGCAAAGCCTGCTGCACACCTTCACCGGAAACATCACGGGTAATCGAAGGGTTGTCAGATTTGCGCGAAATCTTGTCGATTTCATCGATGTAGACAATACCCATCTGGGCTTTCTCTACGTCGTAATCGCATTTCTGCAGCAGCTTCTGAATGATGTTCTCAACGTCTTCACCCACGTAACCAGCTTCAGTCAGCGTGGTCGCGTCAGCAATAGTGAAAGGCACATTCAGCAGACGAGCCAAGGTTTCTGCCAGCAAGGTCTTACCCGAGCCGGTTGGGCCGATCAGCAAAATATTGCTCTTGCCGAGTTCAACGTCGTCGTTCTTTTTGTCACGCTGGTTAAGGCGCTTGTAGTGGTTGTACACCGCTACAGCCAAAACCTTTTTGGCACGTTCCTGACCAATGACGTATTGATCAAGGATGCCGCTGATTTCTTTTGGCGAAGGTAATTTATGCGCGCTGCTCTCGGCCTGGGCTTCCTGCACCTCCTCACGGATGATGTCATTGCACAGGTCAACGCATTCGTCGCAGATAAAGACCGAGGGGCCGGCAATCAATTTGCGCACTTCATGCTGGCTTTTGCCACAGAAGGAGCAATAGAGCAATTTGCCGTTGTCCTCGCCGTTGCGGGTGTCAGTCATTCGATCGATCCAAATCCGATAGGCTTGCAACACAAGATGAAGGCAACTGCGGGCTTTTTCAAGCCCGCAGGTGGTCGGTTAACCCAACCACCCACATTTGAGCTGCTTAAGCGGGCATTTGACGCTTGCTGAACACAGAGTCGATCAAACCGTATTCGGTTGCACGCTCGGCGCTCATGAAGTTGTCACGCTCAGTGTCACGCTCGATGGTTTCGAGAGTCTGGCCCGTGTGGTGAGCCAGCAGCGAGTTCAAACGATGACGGATGTTGAGGATTTCCTTGGCATGAATGTCGATATCCGACGCCTGCCCCTGGAAACCGCCCAGTGGCTGGTGAATCATCATGCGCGAGTTAGGCAGGCAGTGACGCTTGCCCGGTGCGCCACCGGCCAACAGGAAGGCACCCATGCTGCACGCCTGACCGATGCAGATAGTCGACACGTCAGGCTTGATGAATTGCATGGTGTCGTAGATCGACATGCCTGCAGTCACCGAGCCGCCTGGGGAGTTGATGTAAAGATGGATGTCCTTGTCCGGGTTCTCGGCTTCAAGGAAAAGCAGCTGCGCCGCAACCAGGTTGGCCATGTAATCTTCTACAGGGCCGACCAGGAAGATGATTCGTTCCTTGAGCAGGCGCGAGTAGATGTCATAGGCGCGCTCGCCACGGGCGGACTGCTCGACAACCATCGGGACCAGGCCGCCAGCGGCGTGGATATCAGAGTTCTGCTGAATATAAGAATTGCGGGACATGTCCGGCAGTCACTCCCAAATAGTCTTGTCTGGATACGCATAAGCCAGCTCGAGGCTGGCTTATGGTTGTGTTTTCTAACGAGTCAGAAATCAGTCGGCTTGTGGAGCTTCCACCGGCTTGACAGCTTCTTCGTAAGAGACCGCTTTATCGGTCACCTTAGCCTTCTGCAGAACAGTATCCACAACTTGCTCTTCCAGCACAACCGAACGAACCTCGTTCAATTGAGCGTCGTTTTTGTAGTACCAAGCTACAACCTGCTCTGGCTCCTGGTATGCGGAAGCCATTTCCTGAATCATTTCGCGAACGCGATCTTCGTCAGGCTTGAGGTCGAACTGCTTGACCACTTCAGCTACGATCAGACCCAGAACTACGCGACGGCTGGCTTGCTCTTCGAACAGCTCAGCTGGCAGTTGATCAGGCTTGATGTTGCCGCCGAACTGCTGAACAGCCTGCACACGCAGACGATCAACTTCGTTGGACAGCAGGGATTTAGGCACTTCGATCGGGTTGGCAGCCAACAGACCGTCCATTACCTGATTCTTGACCTTGGACTTGATAGCCTGACGCAGTTCACGCTCCATGTTCTTGCGAACTTCGGCACGGAAACCTTCCAGACCCGTTTCCTTGATACCGAATTGAGCGAAGAACTCTTCGTTCAGCTCAGGCAGCTTAGGCTCGGAAACAGTGTTCACAGTCACGGTGAACTCAGCTTCTTTGCCGGCCAGGTCCAGATTCTGGTAGTCAGCAGGGAAAGTCAGCTTCAGAACGCGCTCTTCGCCAGCTTTAGCGCCAACCAGGCCTTCTTCGAAGCCAGGAATCATGCGGCCCGAACCCAGAACCAACTGAGTACCAGTAGCGGAACCGCCAGCGAATACTTCGCCATCAACCTTGCCAACGAAATCGATGTTCAGCTGGTCATCGTTCTGGGCAGCACGGTCAGTCACTTCAAAACGGGTGTTCTGCTTGCGCAGCACGTCCAGCATTTTGTCCAGGTCGGCATCAGCCACTTCGGCGCTCAGGCGCTCGATAGCGATAGTGTCCAGACCGGTTACTTCGAATTCAGGGAACACTTCGAAAGTAGCAACGTATTCCAGATCCTTGCCTTTTTCGAAGACTTTAGGCTCAACCGAAGGTGCGCCAGCCGGGTTCAGCTTCTGCTCAACCACTGCTTCGTAGAAGGAAGCCTGAATCACATTGCCCAGAGCTTCTTGACGCGCATCAGCTTCGTAACGCTGACGGATCACACTCATTGGCACCTTGCCTGGACGGAAGCCCGGGATCTTGGCCTTTTGGGCAGTCTGTTGCAGACGCTTGTTGACTTCAGCCTCAATACGCTCTGATGGCACGCCAATGGTCATGCGACGCTCAAGAGCGGAAGTATTTTCAACAGAAACTTGCATGGATATTCCTCGTTGCACAGACATTAGCCGGCCGTTTCCGACCCCATAATCAAGGGCAAGCATTCTAGTGGGTCAAACTCAAGAAGTCACCCTACCGCAAACACCCTGAGAAACGGCCGACAGAATTTAAGTAAAAGCAGCCATTCGCCTCGCCTTCTATATAGATAGAAGCGTGTACCGATTATTTGGCGATAACAGGTAGCCTTTGGAGCCACCCAATCTGCGCGCATTGTCACACAAATCGTAAAGGACGCTAAGCATGCGACAAATGAGGCGCCGAGAGACACCCATATGTCCGTTTTTTCAAACTGCAGATACAAAAAAACGCCAGACTATTAATCTGGCGTTTTTTTAAATATGGGGTGGACGAAGGGGATCGAACCCTCGACAACGGGAGTCACAATCCCGTGCTCTACCAACTGAGCTACGCCCACCATAGTGCGCTTAAAACCCTGCTTGCCTGATGCAACAAACAGTTAAAACAAAAGAAAAAAGCCGCTACAAGCGGCTTTGTTCAAATTTGGTGCGGACGGAGAGACTCGAACTCTCACACCTTGCGGCGCTGGAACCTAAATCCAGTGTGTCTACCAATTCCACCACATCCGCAATTCAAACTTTTGAAGCAAAGACGCCAGACTATTAATCTGGCGCCTTCTAAATATGGGGTGGACGAAGGGGATCGAACCCTCGACAACGGGAGTCACAATCCCGTGCTCTACCAACTGAGCTACGCCCACCATATTGCCTGTACCGCTTACTTGTGCCAAAGCTGCCTAATGGCGCACCCGGCAGGACTCGAACCTGCGACCATCCGCTTAGAAGGCGGATGCTCTATCCAGCTGAGCTACGGGCGCCTTGTTAGCCTGTATTCTTTGACGACTACAAACCAAGTGCTTTCAGTATCACCAAGCTGGACAACAACTTCGCTCTACCTTCTTAACCAGTGCTAGGCTGTGCCCGACAAGTGCGACGAATGTTATAGGTGAGCCTTAAAGTCGTCAACTCTTTTTTGAAAAAAGTTTAGAAATATAAAGGAGTTAGGGCAATAAACAGACCAGGCGCCTTTGCCCTCGCGCCACGGCATGCGAGAATGCACGTCCTTTTTCCACCCTTTACGATGGTTAATCACGCGTAATGACTGCACAACTAATCGACGGTAAAGCGATTGCCGCCAGCCTGCGCCAGCAGATTGCCAAACGTGTCGCCGAGCGTCACGAGCAAGGCCTGCGCACCCCTGGTCTGGCAGTGATTCTGGTCGGCAGCGATCCTGCTTCCCAGGTTTATGTTTCGCACAAGCGTAAAGACTGCGAAGAGGTAGGCTTTCTTTCCCAAGCCTATGATCTGCCTTCTGACACCACCCAGCAGGACTTGACCGACCTGATCGACCGTCTCAATGACGACGCGAACATCGACGGCATCCTGCTGCAACTGCCTCTGCCTGCCCACCTGGATGCCTCCAAACTACTGGAACGCATTCGCCCGGACAAAGACGTCGACGGTTTCCACCCTTATAACGTCGGCCGCCTGGCCCAACGCATCCCGCTGCTGCGTCCATGCACGCCGAAAGGCATCATGGCCCTGCTGGAAAGCACCGGCCAGGATCTGTACGGAATGGACGCAGTGATTGTCGGAGCCTCGAACATCGTTGGCCGGCCAATGGCCATGGAGCTGCTGCTGGCTGGCTGCACCGTGACCGTGACCCACCGCTTTACCAAGGATCTGGCCGGCCATGTTGGCCGTGCCGACCTGGTGGTCGTGGCTGCTGGCAAGCCAGGCCTGGTCAAAGGCGAGTGGATCAAGGAAGGCGCTATCGTGATCGACGTTGGCATCAACCGTCAGGCTGATGGCAAGCTGGTCGGCGACGTGGTGTACGAGACCGCCCTGCCCCGCGCCGGCTGGATCACTCCAGTTCCAGGCGGCGTAGGCCCGATGACTCGTGCCTGCCTGCTTGAAAACACCCTGTACGCAGCTGAAACATTGCACGGCTAAACGTTCAAGCTGCTACAAACACAACGGCACCTTCGGGTGCCGTTGTTATTGGCGCCGCCAAAAGCAGGACAAACAAAAGCCCGCACTTGGCGGGCCTTTATTCATACAACGAGCAACCTAGTCAGCCAAGCGCCAGGTCGTCCCGCCCTTACCGTCTTCCAGCACAACACCCATCGCGGCGAGCTGATCACGAATTCGATCAGACTCTGCCCAGTCCTTACCGGCACGGGCCGCCAGACGCGCTTCGATCAACGCATCTACCTGAGCCGCATCGATCTTGCCTTCAGCACCCGCCTGCAGAAAGTCATCCGCCTCAAGCTGCAACACACCCAACACATCGGCCAGTTGCTTGAGACGCGCCGCCAGACCGGCAGCTGCCTGCAGGTCGGTTTCGCGCAAACGGTTGATCTCACGAACCATCTCGAACAGCACCGCACAGGCTTCAGGCGTACCGAAGTCGTCGTTCATGACCTGGGTAAAACGCTCAACAAACGCCTCACCACCGACAGGAGCAACCTTGGGCAGGCCTTTAAGTGCGTTATAGAAGCGATCCAGGGCCGCTTTCGCATCCTTGAGATTGTCTTCGGAGTAGTTGATCGAGCTACGGTAATGGCTTGAGACCAACAGGTAACGCACAACTTCTGGATGATACTTCTCCAGAACGTCGCGAATGGTGAAGAAGTTGTTCAAGGACTTGGACATCTTCTCGCCATTGATGCGAATCATCCCGCAGTGCATCCAGGCATTGGCGTAGGTCTTGCCGGTTGCCGCTTCGCTTTGGGCGATTTCGTTTTCATGGTGCGGAAACTCAAGATCGCTCCCGCCACCATGAATATCGAAGGTCTCACCCAGGCAGCAGGTAGACATCACCGAGCATTCGATGTGCCAGCCCGGACGACCAGGACCCCACGGCGACTCCCAGCTCGGCTCTCCTGGCTTGACGCCTTTCCAGAGCACGAAGTCCAGCGGATCATCCTTGGCCTCGTCGACTTCGATGCGAGCGCCAATGCGCAGATCTTCAATCTTTTTGCGCGACAGCTTGCCGTAGCCCATGAACTTGGCAACGCGGTAGTACACGTCACCATTGCCCGGAGCATAGGCGTAGCCCTTGTCGATCAAGGTCTGGATCATTGCGTGCATGCCAGGGATATGGTCCGTGGCACGAGGCTCCATATCCGGCTTGAGGATATTGAGCCGCGCTTCGTCTTCATGCATCGCCGCGATCATGCGCTCGGTCAGCGCCTCGAAAGGCTCGCCGTTCTCCCGGGCACGATTGATGATCTTGTCTTCGATGTCCGTGATGTTTCGCACGTAGGTCAGGTTGTAGCCGCTGAAACGCAACCAGCGGGTCACCAGATCGAACGCAATCATGCTGCGGCCATGACCAATGTGGCAGTAGTCGTACACGGTCATGCCGCACACGTACATGCGCACATTGTTACCGTCCAGCGGCTTGAATACTTCTTTGCTCTTGGTGAGCGTGTTGTAGATCGTAAGCACGGCTTTTTCCTTCAAAACTTGATCACTGGCCCCACGAATCACGCAAGGTCACGGTACGGTTGAATACCGGGTGACCGGGTTTCGAGTCCTTGATATCCGCGCAGAAGTAACCTTCGCGCTCGAACTGGAAACGGTCTTCCGGCTGTGCATTACCCAGCGAGGGCTCAGCACGACAACCGGTAAGAACCTGCAGCGAGTCAGGGTTGATGTTTTCCAGGAAACCGGCGCCATCCTCGGCCTTTTCAGGGTTCGGCGAGCGGAAAAGACGGTCATACAAACGCACTTCGCATTCGACGCTGGCAGCAGCCGGCACCCAATGCACAACACCTTTGACCTTGCGACCTTCAGGGTTTTTACCCAGGGTTTCAGGATCGTACGAGCAATGCAGTTCGACGATGTTGCCATCGGCGTCCTTGATCGCTTCGTCAGCACGAATCACATAGCTGCCGCGCAAACGCACCTCGCCCGCAGGCTCAAGACGCTTGTAGCCTTTTGGCGGCTCTTCCATGAAGTCGTCACGGTCGATGTAGATTTCACGGGCGAACGGCAATACCCGCACCCCCATGTCTTCTTTCGGGTGACAAGGCAGTTCAAGGTTTTCGACCTTGTCTTGCGGGTAGTTGGTGATGATGACTTTCAGCGGGCGCAGTACGCACATGGCACGGGGTGCGCTGTGGTCCAGATCGTCACGAATGCTGAATTCCAGCATGCCGAAGTCAACCACACCGTCAGAACGGTTGGTGCCGACCATGTCGCAGAAGTTACGGATCGACTTGGGCGTGTAGCCACGGCGACGGAAACCCGACAGCGTGGACATGCGCGGGTCATCCCAGCCATTGACGTGTTTTTCGTCAACCAATTGCTTGAGCTTGCGCTTGCTGGTGATGGTGTAGTTCAGGTTAAGACGGCTGAATTCGTACTGACGCGGGCGCGCAGGCACTGGCAGGCTGTCGAGGAACCACTCATACAACGGGCGATGGCTTTCGAATTCCAGGGTGCATATCGAATGGGTGATCCCTTCGATGGCGTCCGACTGACCGTGCGTGAAGTCATAGTTCGGGTAGATGCACCACTTGTCACCGGTCTGGTGATGGTGGGCGTGGCGGATGCGGTACATGATCGGGTCGCGCAGGTTCATGTTCGGCGAGGCCATGTCGATCTTGGCCCGCAGTACGCACTTGCCGTCCTCGAATTCACCGGCCGTCATGCGGGCGAACAGATCAAGGTTCTCTTCGACACTGCGGTCGCGGAACGGGCTGTTCTTGCCAGGCTCGGTCAGGCTGCCGCGGTATTCCTTGGCCTGCTCGGGTGTCAGGTCGCAAACGTAGGCCTTACCCTCTTTGATCAGGTAAATCGCCCACTCGTGCAACTGGTCGAAATACTGGGAGGCATAACGCACTTCGCCAGACCACTCAAAGCCCAGCCATTTGACGTCGCTTTCAATGGCGTCGATGTATTCCTGGTCTTCCTTGGCCGGGTTGGTGTCGTCAAAACGCAAATGCGTAACGCCACCGAACTCCTGAGCCAACCCAAAGTTCACACAAATGGATTTGGCGTGACCGATGTGCAGATAACCATTTGGCTCTGGCGGGAAGCGGGTCACGATCTGTGTGCATTTACCCGAGTCAAGGTCCGCCTGAACGATTGGACGCAGGAAATTGGCCGGGACAGCAGGGCCAGCCTTTGGATTCAGAGTGGGGTCGACAGTGGGCTTGCTCATAGGATCCTTGAACGTAACAGGGTGCGCGGCCTGGGTCGGCCGACTAAATCAAAGCGCCTATCATAGCCGATGCCGCCAAGTCACTGACAGAGCAGGTGCTCAATCAAAGCGATTGAAATGCCGGCTTTTAGTCCCCATATGGGAAAAACACCATCGAAATGCCGTGCGGGCACGCTAAACTCCGCCCGCGGCTGTATCTACCCAGCCAGCCTGGGGGATTGAGGTGCGTGTCACCGCGCCCAGGCCCGACGAATTCTCTGATAGAGCGATAACGACCATGACCAAAGTAAAACTGAGCACCAACCACGGCGACATCGTGATCGAACTGAACGCTGAAAAAGCACCGATCACCGTTGCCAACTTCATCGAGTACGTTAAAGCCGGCCACTACGAAAACACCGTTTTCCACCGTGTAATCGGCAACTTCATGGTCCAGGGCGGCGGTTTCGAGCCAGGCATGAAAGAAAAGAAAGACAAGCGCCCAAGCATCCAGAACGAAGCTGACAACGGCCTGCCAAACGAGAAGTACACCGTGGCCATGGCTCGCACCATGGAGCCGCATTCGGCTTCCGCCCAGTTCTTCATCAACGTGGCTGACAACAGCTTCCTGAACCACAGCGGCAAAACCGCTCAAGGTTGGGGCTATGCCGTATTCGGTAAAGTCGTTGAAGGCCAGGATGTTGTAGACAAGATCAAAGGTGTTGCCACGACTTCCAAAGCCGGTCACCAGGACGTGCCTAAAGAAGACGTGATCGTCGAGAAAGCAGAGATCATTGAGTGATACTGCTGATTTCAGATTTGCATCTGGAAGAGGAGCGCCCGGACATAACCCGGGCGTTTCTGGATTTCCTGACCGGGCGTGCCCGCTCGGCTCAGGCGCTCTACATCCTGGGTGATTTTTTCGAAGCCTGGATTGGCGACGATGCGATGACGCCCTACCAGCGCTCGATCTGTGAAGCGCTGCGAACACTGAGCGATACCGGCACCAAGATTTTTCTGATGCACGGCAACCGCGATTTCTTGCTTGGCCAGGCCTTTTGTAAAGCGGCTGGCTGCACCCTGATCAAAGACCCCAGTGTTGCGGACTTTTATGGCGAGCCGGTTTTGTTGATGCACGGCGACAGCCTGTGCACTCGCGACGAAGCCTACATGCGCCTGCGACGCTACCTGCGCAACCCCATCACTTTGTGGATTCTGCGCCACCTGCCCTTGGGCACGCGGCATAAACTGGCGCGCAAACTGCGCAGCGAAAGCCGTGTCCAGACCCGTATGAAAGCCAATGACATCGTCGACGTGACTCCCGAGGAAGTGCCCCGGATCATGGCTGACTTTGGCGTACGCACCTTGATTCACGGCCATACCCACCGTCCCGCGATCCACAAACTGCTGGTTGCAGATCACGCCGCCAAACGCATTGTTCTCGGTGACTGGGACCGTCAAGGCTGGGTACTGCAAGTGGATGAGCACGGCATGCAACTGATGCCGTTTGATTTCACGCCAGCCTAGATTCAAGAGCCCCTCACCCTGGCCCTCTCCCGGAGGGAGAGGGTAAAAGCCCACATCAATGCCCGCTGGTCGCCGGCCCCGCTTTGGCGGCAAACGGTGGCTTGGCCAGCCATACCAACAAAATCAACCCCATAAACAGCCAGCCCATCATGGTGAAGTAGTCCACGGTGGAAAACATATACGCCTGACTGGTCAGAATCTTATCCATCTGAGCGTAGGCAGGCGTACTGGCACCCCCCAGGCTTTCCAGGGTATGGCGTGTCACCGGGTCATAGGCGCTGATGCTTTCACTCATGTAGGCATGATGCTGATCCGCCCTGCGAATCCAGATCCATGTGGTCAAGGAGGCCGCAAAACTACCCCCCAGGGTCCGCAAGAACGTTGCGAGCCCAGCGCCATCGGCGATCTGGTGCGGCGGTAAATCCGACATCAAAATGGTCAGCGTCGGCATAAAGAACAAGGCCACGCCAATCCCCATAAACAGCTGCACCATCGCGATATGTTGAAAATCCACCTCATTGGTGAAGTCTGCACGCATAAAGCAACTCAGGCCGATGGCCAGAAACGCCAGGCCAGCCAGCAAGCGCAAATCGAATTTATGCGCGTACTTGCCCACAAACGGCGACATCAACACCGGCAAGATCCCGATCGGTGCCACAGCCAAACCCGCCCAGGTCGCGGTGTAGCCCATCTGCGTCTGCAGCCATTGCGGCAAAATCAAATTGATACCGAAGAACCCGGCATACCCCAACACCAGCACAATGGTGCCGATGCGGAAGTTTCGGTGGGCAAACAGACGCAAGTTAACGATCGGATGCTTGTCGGTCATTTCCCAAATGATGAAAGCCGCCAGTGCCACCACCGATAATGCGCTGCCCAAAAGGATGAAGTTGGACTCGAACCAGTCCAGATCATTGCCCTTGTCGAGTACGATCTGCAACGCGCCCACACCAATGATCAGGGTAATCAACCCCACATAGTCCATCGGCTGACGGGTAATCACCACGGGGCGCGACTTCAGTTGCTGGCGAACCACCATCACCGCGAAGATACCGATCGGGATATTGATGAAGAAGATCCAGGGCCAGCTGTAACTGTCTGTGATCCAGCCACCCAGAATGGGACCCGCAATGGGCGCAACCACCGTGACCATCGCCAGCAATGCCAATGCCATCCCCCGTTTCGCAGGTGGGTACACCGCAATCAACAGGGTTTGCGTCATGGGATACAGCGGCCCGGCCACCAACCCTTGCAGCACCCGAAACCCGACCAGTTCAGGCATCGAGGTCGAAATACCGCACAAGAACGAGGCCAGCACGAACAGGATTGTGGCCCACAAAAACAGCTTCACTTCGCCAAAACGGCGACTCAGCCAGCCTGTCAGGGGCAAGGCAATCGCGTTACTGACCGCAAATGAAGTAATCACCCACGTGCCCTGCTCAGAACTCACCCCAAGGTTGCCGGAGATGGTGGGCAAGGCGACGTTGGCGATGGTCGTATCGAGCACCTGCATAAAGGTTGCAAGCGACAGACCAATAGTGGCCATTACCAAGCTGGGAGGGGTAAAAGACGCGTTTGTACTCATCGCAAATCCTTTAAAGCCGGGGATGCAGCCTCGCCGGTGCGGCGAGGCTCATGGATTGGCGAATCAGCGTTGGGCGGCCATATCGCCTGTTGCAGCGCTGTTGCTGTCAATCAAACGCGTGATCAGGGCTTCGGCCTCGGCCAATTGCTGCGCATAGACATGGGTGGTGAACGAGGCTTTTTGCGGCGGTTGCTGGGCCAGCACCGGGCCGCTCTGGTCACGCAGGTTCACATCAACCGTTGTCGACAAACCAACACGCAGCGGATGTGCAGCCAGCTCATCGGCATTGATGTGGATACGCACCGGCACACGCTGCACGATCTTGATCCAGTTACCCGTGGCATTTTGCGCAGGCAGCAGGGCAAATGCGCTGCCCGTCCCGGCACCGATGCTGTCGATGGTGCCGCTGTATTTCACGCTGCTGCCATAGATATCCGATTCAATGTCCACCGGCTGACCGATGCGCATCTTGTGCAACTGGGTTTCCTTGAAGTTGGCATCAATCCACAGCTGATTCAGCGGAATGACCGCCATCAACGCGGTGCCCGGCTGAACCCGCTGACCCAACTGAACAGTGCGCTTGGCCACATACCCGGTGACCGGAGCAATCAGGGTGGAACGGGCGTTTGCCAGGTAAGCCTGACGCAACTGAGCTGCAGCAGCTTTCACATCCGGGTGGTTGGCCACCGAGGTGTTATCGACCAGCGCACGGGTGGTATCGAGTTTTTGTTCGGCATTGCGCAGGGCGCTTTGCGCTGAAGACAGGTCATCCCGGGCATGGGACAGCTCTTCTTGGGAAATTGCCCCGCCAGCCGCCAGACTTTTCCGGCGGTTGTAGTTGTCCTGGTTCTTTTGCACTTCGACCTTCTGCGCAGCCACCTGGGCCTTCATGCCCTTCACGTCACTGAACAGACCACGAACCTGGCGCACGGTACGCGCCAGGTTGGCCTCGGCGCTTTGCAGGCCCACCTGCGCATCGCTCGGATCGAAATTAAGCAGCACCTGGCCCTCATGAACCAGATCGCCATCATCCGCACCAATACTCACCACCGTACCGGTGACAAGAGGCGTGATTTCAACCACGTTGCCATTTACATAGGCATCGTCGGTGCTTTCATTCCAGCGACCATAAAATTCTTCCCAGCCCCAGACACCCAGGCCTGCCAGGATGACCAGAATCGCCAGGCCACTGAGCAAGAGCTTGCGCTTGCGCTGATTACCCGCGTCCTGGGTGTTTTGCGTTTCATTCGGTGTTTGCACAGTAGCCATGACGAGTACCTAAATAATTCTGCCAACAAGGACTTGAGAGGGAACGGCCTCGGCCGTATTGCCGGGCTCAAATCCACCGCCCAGGGCTTGCATCAGTTGTATCGAAAGGTCGATCTGCTCGGCATTCAGGTCCGCCAGCTGACGCTGAGCCAGAAGCAGTTGCTGCTCAATGCTGAGCACGTCCAGGTAGTTACCGACACCGGAGCCATAGCGCTGCAACACGGTATTGAACGAATCCTGAGCGATATCGGTTGCCCGCTGCTGGGCGTTGATTTGCTGCCCCACGGCACTCAGTTGAGCCAGGGTGTTACTGACATCGCCCAAGGCGCCCACGAGTATCTTGTTGTACTGCGCGACAGCCAGATCGTAATTGGCATCCTCGGCATCCAGCCCGGCGCGCAAACGCCCGCCATCAAAGATCGGCAGCGAAATGGCCGGGGCAATATTGAGAAAGCGACTGGCAGACCCGAACAACGCATCCCCCAACAGCGACTGAGTGCCTGCCGCCGCACTCAAGTTGAGATTGGGATAAAAGCGCGTCTTGGCCGCCGCAATATTTTTGCTTGCCGCCTCTACTCGCCAGCGCGCCGCCACCAGATCCGGGCGACGACCCAACAGCTCAGCCGGCAGAGTGCTCGGCAACGCCACGGCGCTCGGCGCCAGAATCTTCGGACGAGCAATATCAACTCCGCGATCCGGCCCCTTGCCCAGCAATACCGCAAGCGCGATGCGTGCACTTTTGAGTTGTTTTTCAGCGCTGATCAACTGCTCCTGAGAACTGGCCTCAAGGCTTTCGGTTTGCTGAAACTGGTAGTGGCTGTCGATGCCGGCTTGCAGACGACGCTTGCTCAGCTCGAGCAATTTGCCGGTACGCTCCAGGTCATCCTTGGCCAGATCACGGACGACAAAGGCATGCCCGAGGCTGCTGTAACCCCGCGCCACATCAGCGGCCAGAGTCAGGCTTGCGGCCTGGCTGTCGACTTCGGCCGCGCGGGCTTCGCCCAACGCTGCCTCCCAGGCATCACGCTGGCCGCCCCACAGATCGAACGTGTAATTAAACGTCAGACTGGCATCGCGCAAGGTGTCGTATCGACCACCCTGCCCGGTCGGATCTTGAGAACGCGACAAGCGCGAACGCGAGACATCGGCTTCGGCATCCAGGGTCGGCATGCGTGCGGCATTGGCCGCACCGGCCGCAGCAGTCGCCTGATGCGCACGAGCACTGGCTATTTGCATGTCCGGGCTGTCGCGCAAGGCTTCTTGAATCAGGCCATCCAGCTGCCCGTCCCCCAAACGCTTCCACCAGTCTTTTTCTGGCCAGGCTGCGGGTGTAACCGCAATGCCGTTGAGCGACTGGGCGGCCTTGAGGTTTTTCGCCTCCTGGCTTACGCCCACGGTGTTCAGACCGCTATAGCTGGCGCAACCCGCCAGTACCATCGACGTAAAAACCAGGCTCAGGCCTGTACGCAGCGTTATATGGCTCATTTTTCACCTAAACGCATGACAGTGATCGGATCACCCGCTGCCAGCAGTATTTTCTTGAGGATCTGTTCCAGGCTTTGCAACTCTTGCGGGCTAATGGCGCTTGCCAACTGATTCATCGCGTCAGCGCCAATCTGCGGCAATTGGCTGGCCAGCGCCTGCCCGTCGTCGGTCAACACCAGCCGCACCTGCCGCCGATCGGCTTCGGAACGCTGGCGCATCAACAGATTTTTTTGCTCGAGACGGTCAAGCATGCGGGTCATCGAGCCACTGTCCAGAGACAGGTGGCGGCAGAGTTCGGCCGGGGTATCGACGTCGTACTGGGCCATGATGATCAGAACCTTGAACTGCGCCGCCGTGATGCCGTAAGGCTCCATATGGCGGTCGATGATCCGGTCCTTGAGCATGGCCGTGCGCCCCAGGAGCATGCCCAGGGTGCAATTTTGGAAGTTATCGGGATGGAAATGCTTCATCAGGGCACCAGGAAGCTGCCTAGGCAGTAATGTTTCTAAATATTACTGTCTAGGCAGCTAATGTCAAGCCGATAATTAGGCAGCTATCTATCTGGCTGTAAGCATTCACCTTTTCTGTAGTCGCTGCCGAGGAACGAGGCTGCGATCGGCGGCGCAGCCGTCGAAAAACCTGAAATCGCGGTCTTTCTGTTAAATCGCGGATTCAGGCTTTTCGATTTCTTCGCAATCGATCGCAGCCGTCGTTCCTCGGCAGCGACTACAGGACTCATGCTTGGGTTGGCACACCACTGTGGAAGCGGAATTCAACATCCGGGGACTCGATCAACTCCTGCTCCGCCGCCCTCACCCGCTCGATGACCTGGGCAATATCCTTGGCGTCGCCATACTGATAGGCCAGTTTCAGATAGCCCTGAAAATGCCGGGCCTCGCTCTTGAGCAAACCAAAATAGAACTTGCCGAGTTCTTCGTCCAAATGAGGCACCAATGCTTCGAAACGCTCGCAACTGCGGGCTTCGATAAACGCGCCCACGACCAGCGTATCCACCAGCTTGACCGGCTCATGGTTGCGCACCACTTTGCGCAACCCCGAGGCATAGCGCCCGGCCGACAGCTGACGCAGCTCGATCTTGCGCCTTTTCATCAGGCGCATGACTTGCTCGTGATGCACCAGCTCTTCACGGGCCAGACGCGACATCATGTTGATCAGGTCGACATGGGAGTGGTACTTGGCAATCAGGCTAAGGGCCGTGCTGGCAGCCTTGAACTCACAGTTTTTGTGATCGATCAGCAAGGTTTCCTGATCGGCCAATGCCGCTGCGATCCAGCCGTCAGGCGTGCGGCAGCCCAGGAACTCATGAATTTCAGGAAGAATCACGCGCACGCTCCCGACCAATGGGGATTGCACAGCTGACGGGCAGTGTTTTGAAAAATCGCTGACATGAGGCTCACAAAGACTGGATTGAGGCGAGCCGGGGATTATACGGGCCACGGAGCGCAGCACCAACGGCACAACTTGATATGCATCAACACAGGTACAACGACTGAACAACTATAGTGATTACACGCCGCTTTTATTACTTGTGGAGTTACCGGTCATGCACAGCATCAACAGCCTGTTGGTCGTCATCGAGCCCCATCTGATGGAAAGTCTCGCCCTCAAGCGCGCCAAACACATCGCCAGCCACACAAAAGCGCATTTGCACCTGTTGATCTGCGATAAAAAGCATGACCACTCAGCCCTGCTGAGCGTGCTTGAAAGCAGCCTGAAAAGTGAGGCCTACAGCGTCACCAGCGAGCAGGCCTGGCATGAAAGCCAGCACGCCACCATCATCAAGGTGCAGCAAGCCCACAACTGCGGGCTGGTGATCAAGCAACACGTACCCGACAACCCGCTGAAAAAAGTGCTGCTGACCCCCGAAGACTGGAAACTGCTGCGCTATTGCCCAAGCCCGGTATTGTTGGCCAAGACCGCTGAATCCTGGGAACACGGGGTCATATTGGCCGCCGTCGACGTGGGCAACAACGACCCTGAGCACATGGCCCTGCACTCAAGCATCGTTGACCACGGTTTTCGGATCGCCAGCATGGCCCATGCACAATTTCATGTCGTCAGCGCGCACCCCGCCCCTATGCTCGCCGCTGTCGACGCAGCCTACCCATTGGACACGCAACTGCAAGAAACCTACCGGGCAGAGTGCCGGGTGTTTCAGCAACAGTGTGAAATTGACGACAGCCGCCTGCATATCGAGGAAGGCCCGGCAGACGTGATCATCCCACGGGTCGCCAAGGCCCTGGGTGCAGTGGTAACGGTCATGGGCACAGTGGCGCGCACCGGGTTCTCGGGGGCATTGATCGGCAATACGGCCGAGGTGGTGATCGACAAGCTGGAAAGCGACATTCTGGTGCTCAAGCCCGAGGACATGATCGAGCACCTGGAAGAACTGGCGAATAAAGGCTGATCGGCTGGCGACCTATTCGCCAAACGCCTCTTTCAGAAACCCGGGAGCTATATAGCGCTGATAATGCGCTTCGGACAGGAGGAAAAATTCCCGATCAATGGCGTCACGCAACTCGGGCAGCGCCCAGCCACGAAACTCCGGCAGCAGCACCATGCCATAGAGCTCCAGCTGATTGATCACCCGCGCACCGCGGGCAATCAGCTGGTAGGCCCAGCAGTATTCGGACTGGTTGGGTACAAAGCGGATCTTGCGTGCCACCAGTTGGTCACGCAGCGTAGCCCGGTCGAATACCTCGACCTTGCCGGCCATCACCTGCACCAAAAGCTGCTCAAGACGACGCCACACAGCACGTTTTTCTTCCTCGTTGTAACCGTTCCAATTGATCACTTCATGGTGAAAACGCTTGCAACCACGGCACACGAGGTCGCCGTAGACCGTTGAGCAAAGGCCTATGCAGGGGGTCTTGATGGTTTGATTGGACATGGCGAAATAGAGCACTGCAGAACGAAACAGGTGGCCATGTTAGCCCTTTGTCTAACGCAGATCACCCCTCAACCTTCAGGGGCTAACTTACCTTTAACAAGTTTTTACCGTAGAATCGGTCTGCCTTTTAAGGCGCCAATGTCCGTTAGAAGCTGTTTTCAAAGCGTCACGAGCACAGTTGATCCCGAAGAACGGTGTTGGTGAAGGGTATTTGCACTGCAGATACCCGCACCAACATTCATCATCTCCCCCCGTTCGGAAGGCGTAAAACTTTGAAAACAGCTTCTGTTGGGAATCCTTGCAACTCTGGCTAAGCGGCTCAAAAAGCCCCCATGCGCATGAGTGCTCGGCATTCCTGGATGAGCGTCCCGGACACCCATTTGGGACCAATGATGAGGGTAATAACTGTGCTTGAAGCCTACCGCAAACATATCGAAGAGCGCGCAGCACTGGGTATCGTTCCCCAGCCGCTAAACGCCGAACAAACCGCATCTCTGGTTGAGCTGCTGAAAAACCCGCCAGCTGGTGAAGAAGAATTCCTCGTTGACCTGATCACCAACCGCATTCCGCCGGGTGTTGATGAAGCGGCCTATGTAAAAGCAGGCTTCCTGTCCGCCATCGCCAAAGGTGAAGCGACTTCCCCACTGATCAGCAAAAAGCGCGCTGTAGAACTGCTTGGCACCATGCAAGGCGGCTACAACATCGTGACGCTGGTCGAGATGCTGGATGACGCAGAGCTGGCACCGGTTGCCGCCGAGCAACTCAAGCACACCCTGCTAATGTTTGACGCCTTCCACGACGTCGCTGAAAAAGCCAAAAACGGCAATGTCCACGCTAAAGCCGTGGTGCAATCCTGGGCTGACGGCGAGTGGTTCAAGAACCGCCCTGTACTGGCTGACAAAATCAGCCTGCGCGTGTTCAAGGTCACTGGCGAAACCAACACCGACGACCTGTCGCCTGCACCGGACGCCTGGTCGCGCCCTGACATCCCGCTGCACGCCCTGGCCATGCTGAAAATGGCTCGCGACGGCATCGTGCCGGACGTTCAAGGCTCCATCGGTCCGATGAAGCAAATCGAAGAAATGCGCAACGCAGGCTTCCCTATTGCCTACGTCGGCGACGTGGTCGGTACCGGTTCGTCGCGTAAATCGGCCACCAACTCCGTACTGTGGTTCTTCGGCGACGACGTTCCTTACGTACCGAACAAGCGTGCCGGTGGTTTCTGCTTCGGCAGCAAAATCGCTCCGATCTTCTACAACACCATGGAAGATGCTGGCGCACTGCCAATCGAGTTCGATGTTTCCAACATCAACATGGGCGACGTGATCGACCTGTACCCGCACGCTGGCAAAGTCTGCAAGCACGGTACCGACGAAGTCATCACTACCTTCGAAATGAAGACCCCGGTTCTGTTGGACGAAGTTCGCGCTGGCGGCCGTATCCCCCTGATCATTGGCCGCGGCCTGACCGAGAAGGCTCGCGCTGAACTGGGCCTGGCTCCATCCGACCTGTTCAAAAAGCCTGAAGCACCTATTGAAAGCACCAAGGGTTTCACCCTGGCGCAGAAAATGGTCGGCAAGGCTTGCGGCGTGACCGGCGTTCGTCCGGGCACTTACTGCGAACCGAAGATGACCACCGTAGGTTCTCAGGACACCACCGGTCCAATGACCCGTGACGAACTGAAAGACCTGGCGTGCCTGGGCTTCTCCGCTGATCTGGTAATGCAGTCGTTCTGCCATACCGCGGCCTATCCAAAGCCGATCGACGTCACCACCCACCACACCCTGCCTGATTTCATCATGACCCGCGGCGGTGTTTCCCTGCGTCCGGGCGACGGCATTATCCACAGCTGGCTGAACCGCATGCTGCTGCCGGATACCGTCGGCACAGGTGGTGACTCCCACACCCGCTTCCCGATGGGCATCTCGTTCCCGGCCGGTTCCGGCCTGGTAGCGTTCGCCGCAGCCACTGGCGTAATGCCACTGGACATGCCGGAGTCGGTTCTGGTTCGCTTCAAAGGCGAAATGCAACCGGGCATCACCTTGCGTGACCTGGTACACGCCATCCCTTACGTCGCCATCCAGAAAGGCCTGCTGACGGTAGAGAAGAAAGGCAAGATCAACGAATTCTCGGGTCGCATCCTGGAAATCGAAGGTCTGGACAACCTGAGCATCGAGCAGGCATTCGAACTGTCCGACGCCTCGGCAGAGCGTTCGGCTGCTGGCTGCACCATCAAGCTGTCCAAAGAGTCCATCACCGAATACCTGAACTCCAACATCACCCTGCTGCGCTGGATGATCGGTGAAGGTTACGGCGACGCTCGTACCCTTGAGCGTCGTGCTCAAGCGATGGAAGCCTGGGTAGCCAACCCTGAGCTGATGGAAGCCGATGCTGACGCCGAATACGCGCACATCATCGAAATCGATCTGGCTGACATCAAAGAGCCTGTGCTCTGCGCGCCAAATGACCCGGATGACGCCCGTCTGCTGTCCACCGTTGCCGGTGAGAAGATCGACGAAGTGTTCATCGGTTCGTGCATGACCAACATCGGCCACTTCCGCGCTGCGGGCAAGTTGCTGGACAAGGTCAAAGGTCAGCTGCCAACTCGTCTGTGGCTGTCGCCGCCGACCAAGATGGACGCTCACCAGTTGACCGAAGAAGGCTACTACGGCATCTACGGCAAAGCTGGCGCACGCATGGAAATGCCGGGCTGCTCCCTGTGCATGGGTAACCAGGCACGTGTAGAGCCGAACTCGACTGTTGTGTCGACTTCGACCCGTAACTTCCCGAACCGTCTGGGTGACGGCGCGAACGTTTACCTGGCTTCGGCCGAGTTGGCGTCGGTTGCCTCGATCCTGGGTCGCCTGCCTTCCGTTGAGGAATACATGGCCTACGCGGCAGAGATCAACACCATGGCAGCGGACGTATACCGCTACCTGAGCTTTGATCAGATCGCCGAATTCCGTGAAGCGGCTGCAAATGCCAACATTCCGGTTATTCAAGCGTAAGCTGATGCAGTAACGAAAAAGCCCCGACTCTCACTGCAGAGCCGGGGCTTTTTCATGTCCGCGATTCAGGTGTTTACAGCAGTGGAGCCACAACTTGCTGCTCCCGTGGCCAGGCATCCAGCACCGCCTTGAACAGCGTCGCCAGCGGGATTGCAAAAAACACCCCCCAGAAACCCCACAACCCGCCAAACAACAGCACCGCACAAATGATTGCCACCGGGTGCAGGCTCACAGCCTCGGAGAACAGCAGCGGTACCAGCACGTTGCCGTCCAGGGTCTGGATGATCCCGTAGACAGCCATCAGATAGATAAACTGATCACTCCAGCCCCACTGGAACAACGCGATCAACAGCACCGGCACCGTCACCACCACGGCCCCCACATAGGGCACCACCACCGAAATCCCCACCAGCAACGCCAGCAAGGCCGAATAATTAAGGCCCATGGTGACAAATGCGATGTACGTCACGCCGCCGCAAATAATGATCTCGATGACCTTGCCGCGAATGTAATTCGCGATCTGGCGGTTCATTTCTTGCGCCACACGGGTAATCAACGCCCGCTCGCGAGGCAGATAACCACGCACCCAACGGCCGATCAGCGCCCGGTCCTTGAGGAAGAAAAACACCAGGATCGGCACCAGCACCAGATAAATCATGATGTTGACCAACAGCGGCAGACTGGACAGTGAAAAGGTCAGCGCCAGTTGCCCGAACTTGCCGATTTCACCCCGGGCCACTTCGATGGCTTGCAGCACCTGCTCATCCGAAACCAGATGCGGATAGCGCTCGGGCAACAGCAACAACAGCGATTGCCATTTTGCGAGCATGCCCGGCAGCTCATTGAACAGCGTGATCAGTTGATGCCAAAGCAAAGGCACCACCACCACAAGAAACACCAGCAACAACCCCATGAACAATGCAAACACCAGCCCGACCGCTGCGGCGGCGGGCACTCTCAGGCGCTCCAGAGCAACCACCAGGCCCTGCATCAGATACGCCAGCACCATGCCCGCCAACACGGGCGCCAACATGCCGCCCAATGTCAGCACAGCGGTAAATGCCAGCACCAGCAAGACCGCCAGTACAACCGCTTCCTCATCAGAGAAATAGCGCTGAACCCAACCACGTAGAACCTTGAACATCAATATTCCTTAGACCGGGACTCAGGCCTTGCGTAGCCAGTAGCGATAGGTACCCGCATTTTCTTCTTCACGCAGCAGTTCATGCCCTGCCAAGCGCGCGAAGGTACGAAAGTCACGCTGTGAACCCCCATCCGTGGCGATGACCTTAAGGACCTGACCACTGCTCATTTTGTTCAACGCCATCTTGGCCTTGAGCAATGGCAACGGACAATCAAGGCCCGCTGCGTCCAGTTCAGCATCATGGGCCAACGCATCAGTCATTACGTACTTCTCCAGATAGGGCATTTTTTATGCCGGCTAGAATACCCCAAGCAGAGCCGCCACTGGTCGCCAGCCGAGTGTCCAGCTACAGTAAGCGCTTTACCGACCAGAGCTCTGTGCATGACTTTTCTGCGCCCTACCCTGTTGACGCTCGCTTGCCTGCTCGCCTCGCCGAGCTTCGCCGACGATTTACCGTCTCTGGGTGACGCCAGTTCATCGATCGTCTCGCCACAACAAGAGTACCAACTGGGCCGTGCCTGGTTGAGCATGCTGCGCGGACAGGTGTCGCAGCTCAATGATCCGCAACTCAAGGATTACGTCGAAACCAGCGTCTACAAACTGGTTGAAACCAGCCAGGTACAGGATCGCCGGCTGGAATTCATTCTGATCAACAGCCCGCAGCTCAACGCCTTCGCCGCTCCCGGCGGGATCATCGGGGTCAACGGCGGCCTGTTCCTCAACGCCCAGACCGAAGGTGAGTACGCCTCGGTAATGGCCCACGAACTTGCTCACTTGTCACAGCGTCACTTCGCTCGCGGCGTAGAGGCCCAGCAGCGCATGCAGTTGCCGATGATGGCTGCGCTGCTCGCCGGGATCATCGTTGCGGCCTCGGGCGCGGGCGACGCGGGCATTGCCGCCATCGCCGGGACACAGGCTGCGGCCATGCAGGAACAGCGGCGCTTCTCGCGACAGAATGAGCAGGAGGCTGACCGGATCGGCATTCTCAACCTGGAGAAAGCAGGCTACGACCCGCGCTCAATGCCTACCATGTTCGAACGCCTGATGCGCCAATACCGCTTTGACGGCAGGCCACCCGAGTTTTTGCTGACTCACCCGGTCACCGAGTCGCGTATCGCCGACACCCGCAACCGCGCCGAACAGGCCAGAGTGGGCGGCACCGAAGACAGCTTGCGCTATCAACTGATCCGCGCCCGGGTGCAACTCAACTACGAAGAAACCCCGGGTCTGGCGGCCAAACGCTTTCGCCAGCAACTGGATGAGAACCCGAAAAACGACGTAGCCCGCTATGGCCTGGCCATTGCCTACATCAAGGGCAGCCAGTTCAACGAAGCCCGCGATACGCTCAAACCGCTACTGGAAAAGTCGCCGAACGACATCACCTACAACCTGGCGCAAATCGAGCTGGACATGGACAGCAATCGCCTGGCCGAAGCCCAGCAGCGAATCGACAGAATGCGCACCCTGTATCCGGGCAACTACCCGCTCAATCAGGCGCGTGTTGATCTGTTGCTCAAGCAAAATAACCCCAAGGAAGCCGACAAAGCCCTTGAAGCCTTGCTCAAAAGCCGCCCCGATGACCCGGATGTCTGGTACTCGGTTGCAGAAACTCGAGGCTTGTCAGGCAACATCATCGGCCTGCATCAGGCCCGTGCGGAATACTTTGCGCTGGTGGGGGATTTCCGACAGGCCATCCAGCAACTGGACTTTGCCCAGAAGCTCACCAACAACTTCCAGCTGTCGGCCCGCCTGGATGCCCGCAAGCGGGAACTGATGGATCAGGAGCGGGCGCTCAAAGATATGATGAACTGACAAAAGCCTCACTGACTCTGTGGGAGCGGGCTTGCTCGCGATAGCCTCGACGCGGCAAGCCCGCATCACGAGCAAGTGAAATCGCCGCACCGCCACTCCCACAGATAGTAGGGCTAGCTACTCAGGCATTCCCCGCCAGTTTCAAACGCGCAGCCTGAGTGAAGTCCAGCATGCGCTTGAGCGGGCGAATGGCATGGGGCACCAGTGCCGGGTCGACAAAAATCTCGTTGGTACCCTGCTGCAAACACTCCAGGGTGCGTTCCAGGGTATTCATGGCCATCCACGGACAATGTGCGCAACTGCGGCACGCCGCACCGTTACCCGCAGTGGGTGCCTCGATAAAGACCTTGTCCGGGCACAGCTGCTGCATCTTGTAAAAAATGCCGCGGTCGGTGGCCACGATAAAGGTCTTGTTGGGCAGGTTCTGCGCCGCAGCAATCAGTTGACTGGTGGAGCCCACGGCATCCGCCAGATCGATCACCGACTCCGGCGACTCCGGGTGAACCAGAATTGCCGCGTCCGGATACAACGCCTTCATGTCTTCGAGCTGCTTGGACTTGAACTCTTCGTGAACGATGCACGCACCGTCCCACAGCAGCATGTCGGCACCGGTCTGGCGCTGGATGTAGCGGCCCAGATGCTTGTCCGGCCCCCAGATAATGGTTTCGCCGTTATCCATCAGGCTTTCGACGATTTCCAGCGCGCAGCTTGATGTCACCACCCAGTCAGCCCGGGCCTTGACCGCCGCGGACGTGTTGGCATACACCACCACCGTGCGCTCGGGATGCTTGTCGCAAAAGGCCGAGAACTCTTCAACCGGGCAGCCCAGGTCAAGAGAACACGTGGCCTCCAGCGTTGGCATCAACACGCGTTTTTCAGGGGTCAGGATTTTCGCCGTCTCGCCCATGAAGCGCACACCGGCCACCAGAATGGTTTTGGCCGGGTGGGCCGCACCAAAGCGGGCCATCTCCAGGGAGTCGGACACACAGCCGCCGGTTTCTTCGGCCAGGGCCTGAATCACCGGATCACAGTAGAAATGCGCCACCAGCACCGCGTCGCGGGCTTTAAGCTCAGCCGCGATCTGCGCACGAAGGCTGAAGGCTTGTGCCTCAGTCAGCGGTTTTGGCTGCTTGGCATCAAGGTGGGCTTGAACCAGAAGTCGTTCAGAAATTTGCGTCATGTTCGCAAGACCTGCAAGCGCGTTGCGCGAAAGTCGAGTGTACCACCAGCTCCGGACCGTCAAGTCCCGCTGGGAGAATGTGTGTATCAGGCACGGACAAGCACTGAAGCGCGATAAGGCTACAGAATATCCTTGGGATTCAAAAGTTTAATGTTGCGCGGGCGACGGCGGGCAAGTGATCGAGCGTTTTTTCGGAAAAAGGAGCGCTGCGCGCGCCCCTCCCTTAGATCTTTCCGAAAACCTTGAACACGCTAATGATCGCAGGCCCGATGGCAACCAGAAAAAAGCTGGGCCACAGGCAAAAGATCAGCGGAAAGACCAGTTTTGTACCGACCTTGGCAGCTTTTTCCTCAGCCAGTTGCGTACGCCGATCGCGAAATTCTTCGGCATATATCCGCAAGGTGGTCCCCACACTGGTGCCGAAGCGGATGCTCTGCGCCAGCAAGCTCACCAGCCCGCGAATGTCTTCCAGCCCGGTACGCTCGGCCAGGTGCTTGAGGGCCTCAGTGCTTGGAACACCCGCACGCACTTCGGCGTTGACCAGTGCCAGCTCAAGGGCAAGATCGGGCTGGCTGACGGCCATTTCCTCTGAGACCCGCTCGATTGCCTGCGGCAAGGCGAGCCCCGACTCCACGCACACCACCATAAGGTCCAGCGCATCCGGGAAAGCAATCAGCAGCCGCGACATGCGTGCCTGCTTGCGTGCGCCCACATAGACCGCCGGAACCAGCCACCCCACCCCAAGTGCCAACATCAACAGGCCAACTCCCAGTAGCAGCGACATATTAGTAATAAACGGCAACGCCACAAGCGTAATACCTGTCAGCAGCAAGGGCAGCAGCAGCAGCCGAATCGCCCAGTACACTTGCACCGCCGACGGCGAGCGATAACCGGCATGGGTCAACAGGGTGCGGGTGGCCGATGAGCGCCGGGTCTCACCGGCACTGAAGCGCTGCCCCACCTGCTCAAGCATCATTTGCAGATTGCTCGGTGGCGCCCGATGGTCTGTGCCATGACCCGGTAATCCCCCCATTTCTAATACTCACCAGAAATAGAGATCAGGCCACAAGGGCCAACTTTTGTTTAGGGGTAATGCCTCCGAGCGTGAACGAGCCCCATGAAAGACAGGACACCGTTTCCCCCTTACGATAAGGGATAGGCAAACGGTTATGTTTATGACTAATAGCAACGATAAGAGTGGGGAGCTTTTGGGCCAGGAGCGGCGGCGCC
>NZ_JCBCUZ010000023.1:0-90673 GCF_059862735.1 Pseudomonas sp. MF06569
TGAAACGATGCATCGCCGATGGTAGTGTGGGGTTTCCCCATGTGAGAGTAGGTCATCGTCAAGATTAAATTCCAAACCCCCTGTCTGCTAACGCAGACAGGGGGTTTGTTTTTGGGCCGAGAAAAGTTGCAGCTATGGCTAGCCGCACTTGTTGCGGTCCCGCCTTGCAGGAGCTACTGCTGCGGTGCGTAGCAGCGTTTCTATGCAATAGCTCTCCTCATGGCTATTATGCGTGCCTCATTGTGAGGCGATACTTGCATGCTGACGTTGTTGAAACTCCTTAAAGACGGTCGATTTCATTCGGGACAAGCGCTCGGGGCTGCGCTCGGCGTTAGTCGCAGCGCTGTATGGAAGCAGCTCCAGCACTTGGAGTCAGACTTGAACTTATCAATTCATAAAGTTCGTGGTCGTGGCTATCAATTGGCAGCCCCCCTTGAGCTGCTTGAGCTGGATCAGCTGGCTGCGAGTCCTTGGCCTGTTACGATTAGCCACTCGTTAGACTCTACGAATGCTGAAGCCTTGCGCGCGGTTGATCGTGGTGTAACGGCGCCATTTGTAATACTGGCTGAGAGACAGACGGCAGGCAGGGGGCGACGCGGGCGTAAGTGGGTTAGTCCTTTCGCGGAGAATATTTACTACAGTCTAGTGCTCCGGATGGATGGGGGTATGCGTCAGCTGGAAGGGCTTAGCCTCGTAGTTGGCCTTGCGGTGCTGAGTGCGCTCAGAGCGGTTGGTGTCTCGGATGCGGGGCTGAAATGGCCAAACGATGTGCTAGTGAGCAACAAAAAAATTGCTGGCATCTTGCTTGAGCTGGTCGGAGATCCGGCCGACGTATGTCATGTAGTCCTTGGTATCGGTATCAACGTTAACATGAGAGTGGCGAGTGAGGTCGATCAGGCCTGGACTTCGGTTTTCCTGGAGTCTGGAGTTGCGACTAACCGTAATGAATTAGTGTCAAAGCTCAGCGATAGCCTGCGCATGTATCTCAAGCGCCATGAGCTCTCAGGCTTTTCGGCTATTCAGTCGGAGTGGGAGCAGAATCATTTGTGGCAAGGGCGTGAAGTCTCTTTGATCGCTGGGGTGCACCAGGTGAACGGTACGGTCATGGGTATTGACCGTCAGGGTGCGCTGCGTATGAGTGTAAATGGTGAAGAGAAGGTGTTCAGTGGCGGTGAGCTTAGTTTGAGGTTGCGCGATGATTCTTGAAATGGACTGTGGAAACAGTTTCATAAAATGGCGCGCTCTAGACGGCACGGTTGTAGTAAGCGGCGGAGTCGTGGACTCAGATGCTGGGCTTATGGCCGCGATACTAGCTGCTCCGGAGCTGCGCATAACCCATTGCCGCTTGGTTAGCGTGCGCAGTGATGACGAAACATCGAGCCTGGTGGCATCAATTGCCTCGATGCTCGGTGTCGGGGTGGAGTGTGCGAAACCTGCAAGGGAAGTCGCGGGTGTAAGTAACGGATATGAGGAGTTTGCCCGTTTGGGGCTGGATCGCTGGTTGGCTCTGGTTGGGGCATTTGAGCTGGCTAAGAATGCGTGCCTTGTTCTGGATTTCGGTACGGCGGTCACTGCGGACTTTGTTACGTCCGATGGTCAGCACCTGGGAGGATTTATCTGCCCTGGTATGCCCTTGATGCGGGACCAATTGCGTACGCATACGCGGCGTATCAGGTACGACGACTTTTCGGCGGAGCAGGCGTTGCTCCGGCAGGCTCCGGGTCGTACCACGGCTGAGGCTGTTGAGCGTGGTTGTTTGCTGATGATGAGGGGCTTCGTTTTGACCCAGCTGGAGTTGGCGCGCGAATATTGGGGGCAGGATTTTGAGGTTTTTCTCACGGGCGGTGACGCCAGTTTGGTGAGAGATATGGTGCCTGATGCTCGTTTGGTGCAAGACCTTGTATTTGTAGGTTTGGCGGTAGTGTGTCCCCTTCCTTGAGGTTCTTATGCGTTGGCTGTTTCTTCTGCTAGTTGTACTCAATATCTTTTATTACGTCTGGCATCAACAAGAGGCGCCGCCCAGGGCGAAGGAAGTCATTTCCTTGTCCTTGTATAAGGGGAATAAGCAGGACATACGCCTACTCAGTGAGGCGCGACCCAAGGTCGTCAGCGGCAGTGTTTCTGGAGACCGTGTAGAAAGTCTGGAGTGCTTCTATATAAGCGGCTTATCCAGTGAAGAGCAGTTGCGCAGTTTTCAGAGCAAGCTTACTGATGTGGGTGTGCAGTCACTGCCGTCTACAGTGGTTCGAGATGATTCAGGTGGATATGTACTAAAACTCTCACCTCAAAGCGGTGCTGTGGCCACTGAAATGGCTTTGACTAACCTTGCCAATGAATTCAATGGGTTAAATTACAAAAAAATGCGCTGTGAGGGCTTGCAGCCATCCGATAGTTTGCATAGAATGGCGCCCGCTCCACAGTGAACACCGAACAGGCTACTAGGTGTGAAGCGAGTCAAGTTGCTAACTTCCTGATTTAATTGAAGAAAGTGGTTGACACAAGGTTAGAATGATGTAGAATTCTAGCCAGCTCAGGAGGGGTTCCCGAGCGGCCAAAGGGATCAGACTGTAAATCTGACGTCTACGACTTCGAAGGTTCGAATCCTTCCCCCTCCACCATATTTAAGCTAGAGCAGCAAGATTTGCGGGTGTAGTTTAGTGGTAGAACCTTAGCCTTCCAAGCTAATGATGCGGGTTCGATTCCCGCCACCCGCTCCAGTCTAGCTGTTTTCGCAACGTGTTTTGCTCTTGTAGCTCAGTTGGTAGAGCACACCCTTGGTAAGGGTGAGGTCAGCGGTTCAAATCCGCTCAAGAGCTCCATATAACAAGGCAGATATGAAAATATCTGCCTTTGTTTTAACAGGTGCATAGCCTGTCTGGGGTGTTTGCTGGTGGTGCTTTTGGTGCTGCTGCCCTGGTTGGTTGTTACGGTTGTGAGTAGCTCGCATTCTGCTGCTCGCTGGCAATCTCCGCTCTGATAGGGTTGGTTGCAAAAGTAATTGCATAAGTTGTTGAAAAGTCTCTCTCGTGTCGGCATAATCGGCGGCTCGATAATGTTTTAGGTCAGTAGCTCAATTGGCAGAGCGACGGTCTCCAAAACCGTAGGTTGGGGGTTCGATTCCCTCCTGACCTGCCAGATTCGCTCATTGCGTCTGGCTTTCTTTTCACAGGATCCTCTTAGATGACTCCCAAGGCTGAAGTTCAAGGCTCTCGCTTCGATCTCCTCAAGTGGCTTGTAGTGGTTGCTCTTGTGGTGGTTGGCGTTGTTGGGAATCAGTATTATTCTGGTTCGCCGATCCTGTATCGCGTCATTGCACTTCTTGTGATTGCTGCTGTTGCTGCCTATGTAGGCTTGCAGACGGCTAAAGGCAAGTCGTTCTCTGTGTTGGTGAAGGAAGCTCGTACTGAGATTCGTAAAGTCGTATGGCCAACTCGCCAAGAAACTACGCAGACCACGTTGATCGTGGTGGCTGTTGTTCTTGTTATGGCGTTGCTGTTGTGGGGTTTAGATTCCCTGCTCGGTTGGCTCGTTTCCTTGATTGTTGGCTAAGGGTGTCCCGTGGCTAAGCGTTGGTACGTAGTGCATGCTTATTCGGGTTACGAAAAGCATGTTATGCGCTCTTTGATTGAGCGTATTAAGCTGGCAGGCATGGAAGAAGGCTTCGGCGAAATTCTGGTTCCCACTGAAGAAGTGGTTGAAATGCGTAATGGCCAGAAACGCAAAAGCGAGCGTAAGTTCTTCCCTGGTTATGTGCTGGTTCAGATGGATATGAGCGAGGGTACTTGGCACTTGGTCAAGGATACTCCGCGCGTAATGGGCTTCATTGGTGGGACTGCCGACAAACCGGCACCGATCACTGATAAAGAGGCAGAAGCAATTCTGCGTCGTGTTGCTGATGGTAGCGACAAGCCTAAGCCAAAAACACTATTCGAACCGGGCGAAGTTGTCCGTGTTACCGACGGTCCATTTGCTGATTTCAATGGCACAGTCGAAGAAGTTAACTACGAAAAGAGCCGGATCCAAGTGGCAGTGCTCATTTTCGGTCGCTCTACTCCGGTAGAGCTAGAGTTTAGCCAGGTCGAAAAGGTCTAGTTAGACACGAATCCCAACCCCATGGTCTAGGCTGTGGGGTTTTGTCGTCACTGGGATAAACGCGCAAGTAACCGGGGAGCCTCTTTAGGCGCTTGAACCCGTAATTGGAGTGCCTCATGGCTAAGAAGATTACCGCTTACATCAAGCTGCAAGTGAAGGCCGCTCAGGCCAACCCAAGTCCACCCGTAGGCCCGGCTCTGGGTCAGCACGGCGTGAACATCATGGAATTCTGCAAAGCTTTCAACGCCCGTACTCAGGGTATTGAGCCAGGCCTGCCGACTCCAGTGATCATCACTGTATACAGCGACCGTAGCTTTACGTTCGAAACCAAGTCGACCCCTGCTTCGGTTCTGCTGAAGAAGGCTGCTGGTCTGACTAGCGGTTCCGCTCGTCCAAACACCGTTAAGGTTGGCACTGTGACTCGTGCTCAGCTGGAAGAAATCGCGAAAACCAAAAACGCGGATCTGACTGCAGCTGATATGGAAGCAGCCGTGCGTACTATCGCCGGTTCTGCTCGTAGCATGGGCCTTAACGTGGAGGGTGTGTAATGGCTAAGCTGACTAAGCGTCAAAAGGCAATCGCCGGTAAAATTGAAGCTGGCAAGTCTTACAACTTTGTAGACGCTGCTGCTTTGCTGGCTGAGCTGTCGACTGTAAAATTCAGCGAGTCTTTTGACATCGCCGTTAACCTGGGCGTAGACCCACGTAAATCTGACCAGGTTGTTCGTAGCGCTACTGTGCTGCCACACGGCACTGGCAAGACTGTACGTGTAGCTGTGTTCACTCAGGGTCCAGCTGCTGAAGCTGCTCTGGCTGCCGGCGCTGATCGCGTTGGTATGGACGACCTGGCTGCCGAAATGAAAGGCGGCGACCTGAACTATGACGTAGTTATTGCCTCCCCGGACGCAATGCGTGTTGTAGGTCAGTTGGGTCAGATCCTTGGTCCACGTGGTCTGATGCCTAACCCTAAGGTTGGTACTGTAACTCCAGACGTAGCTACCGCTGTTAAGAACGCGAAGGCTGGTCAGGTTCGTTATCGCACTGACAAAAACGGTATCATCCACACTTCCGTTGGCAAGATCGGTTTTGATGCCGTCAAGCTGAAGGAAAACGTTGAAGCCCTGATCGCTGATCTGAAGCGTATCAAGCCAGCTTCTTCGAAAGGTATTTATGTTAAGCGCGTTACCCTGAGCACCACTATGGGCCCAGGCTTGGTCATCGACCAAGGTTCTTTGGACGCGTAAGACAAATTGGCGTGCTTTTAGCTCGCCAATGAAAGATTGGGGTCCCTGCCTGGCGGGGGCTATCCAAGACCGTAGGCGGCGCAAGCCTTAAACCTCAAGCCTACGCAGATGGTGCTCCCGGTTCCTTACCGAATCAGACACCAAAACGACATCCGGCCTCGGTTGGATGAAACGGTAACATGCAGGAGTTAAACCCGTGGCAATTAAACTCGAAGACAAGAAGGCCATCGTCGCTGAAGTCAACGAGGCTGCCAAAGTTGCCCTGTCCGCTGTTGTGGCTGATGCCCGCGGTGTGACAGTAGGCGCTATGACCGGACTCCGTAAAGAGGCTCGTGAAGCTGGCGTTTACGTACGTGTTGTACGTAACACCCTGCTAAAGCGCGCTGTTGCTGACACTGAATACAGTGTCCTCAACGACGTGTTCACAGGCCCGACCTTGATCGCATTCTCGAACGAACATCCAGGCGCTGCTGCCCGTTTGTTCAAAGAGTTCGCTAAAGGTCAGGATAAGTTCGAGATCAAGGCAGCTGCGTTCGAGGGCAAGTTCCTCGCAGCTAATCAGATCGACGTACTGGCAAGTCTGCCGACCCGTGACGAAGCAATTTCTCAGCTGATGAGCGTGATTCAAGGCGCTACCAGCAAATTGGCTCGTACTCTGGCGGCACTTCGCGACCAGAAAGAAGCAGCTGCAGCCTAAGGCTGAGCAACTCCTTTCAGCGTTTATTGTTTATTTCGATGGCCGCCTAGGCTGTCACCCCAATACAGGAATTTATAGTCATGTCTCTGACTACTCAAGAAATCATCGACGCAATCGGTTCGAAATCCGTTCTGGAAATCGTTGAGCTGATCAAGGCAATGGAAGAAGCATTCGGCGTTTCTGCTGCTGCTGCTTCTGCTGGTCCTGCTGCTGCCGCTGCTGTTGTTGAAGAGCAAACTGAATTCAACGTCATGCTGCTGGAAGCTGGCGAGAAGAAAGTTAACGTGATCAAGGCTGTTCGTGAGCTGACTGGTCTGGGCCTGAAAGAAGCCAAGGCAGTTGTAGACAGCGCTCCTAGCGTTGTTCTGGAAGCTGTTGCGAAAGACGCAGCTGACAAAGCCAAGGCAGCCTTGGAAGAAGCAGGCGCTAAAGTCGAGCTGAAGTAAGCATCGACCTTGCGTCTCCAGCCCAAGCGTTAAGCTGAGGCTGATGGCTGGTGGCTCTTGCCACCGGCCTTTTTCCGTTATTGGCAGTCGACTAGGTCGATGCCTTTAACGTGCTGTAACCACCCTGTGCGGTGGAGCAAACCAAGGGGTTTGCACGATTTTCTGGCTGCTCCCGTCGGGAGAGGCCAAACAAGCAGGTGACCAAGCTGGGGAACGCTGATGGCTTACTCATATACTGAGAAAAAACGTATCCGCAAGGACTTTAGCAAGTTGCCGGACGTCATGGATGTGCCGTATCTCTTGGCAATCCAGCTGGATTCGTATCGTGAATTCTTGCAGGCGGGAGCGACTAAAGATAAGTTCCGCGACGTGGGCCTGCATGCGGCCTTCAAATCCGTTTTCCCGATCATCAGCTACTCCGGCAATGCTGCGCTGGAGTACGTCGGTTATCGCTTGGGCGAGCCGGCATTTGATGTCAAAGAATGCGTGTTGCGTGGCGTAACGTACGCCGTACCTTTGCGGGTAAAAGTTCGTTTGATCATTTTCGACAAAGAATCGTCGAACAAAGCGATCAAGGACATCAAAGAGCAAGAAGTCTACATGGGTGAAATCCCCCTGATGACTGAAAACGGTACCTTCGTAATCAACGGTACCGAGCGTGTAATTGTTTCCCAGCTGCACCGTTCCCCGGGCGTGTTCTTTGACCACGACCGCGGCAAGACGCACAGCTCCGGTAAGCTGCTTTATTCTGCGCGTATCATTCCTTACCGCGGTTCGTGGTTGGACTTTGAGTTCGATCCGAAAGACTGCGTGTTCGTGCGTATCGACCGTCGTCGCAAGCTGCCTGCATCGGTATTGCTGCGTGCGCTGGGCTATACCACTGAACAAGTGCTGGACGCGTTCTACACGACCAACGTGTTCCACGTTCAGGGCGAAAGCATTAGCCTGGAACTGGTTCCGCATCGTCTGCGCGGTGAAATCGCGGCCATCGATATTACCGATGACAAAGGCAAGGTGATTGTTGAGCAGGGTCGTCGTATTACTGCTCGCCACATCAACCAGCTGGAAAAAGCCGGTATCAAAGAGCTCGTTATGCCTCTGGACTATGTCCTGGGACGCACAACGGCCAAAGCTATCGTGCATCCGGCTACCGGCGAAATCATTGCTGAGTGCAACACCGAGCTGACGACTGAAATCCTGGCAAAAATCGCCAAGGGCCAGGTTGTTCGCATCGAGACGTTGTACACCAACGATATCGACTGTGGTCCGTTCGTTTCCGACACTCTGAAGATCGACTCCACCAGCAACCAATTGGAAGCGCTGGTCGAGATCTATCGCATGATGCGTCCAGGCGAGCCGCCAACCAAAGACGCTGCCGAGACCCTGTTCAACAACCTGTTCTTCAGCCCTGAGCGCTATGACCTGTCTGCGGTCGGCCGGATGAAGTTCAACCGTCGTATCGGTCGTACCGAGATCGAAGGTTCGGGCGTGTTGTGCAAAGAAGACATCGTTGCTGTGCTGAAGACTCTGGTCGACATCCGTAACGGTAAAGGCATCGTCGATGACATCGACCACCTGGGTAACCGTCGTGTTCGCTGTGTAGGCGAAATGGCCGAGAACCAGTTCCGCGTTGGCCTGGTGCGTGTTGAGCGTGCGGTCAAAGAGCGTCTGTCGATGGCTGAAAGCGAAGGCCTGATGCCGCAAGACCTGATCAACGCCAAGCCAGTGGCTGCGGCGGTGAAAGAGTTCTTCGGTTCGAGCCAGCTGTCCCAGTTCATGGACCAGAACAACCCTCTGTCCGAGATCACCCACAAGCGCCGTGTTTCTGCACTGGGCCCGGGCGGTTTGACGCGTGAGCGTGCCGGCTTTGAAGTTCGTGACGTACACCCGACTCACTACGGCCGTGTTTGCCCGATTGAGACGCCGGAAGGTCCGAACATTGGTCTGATCAACTCCTTGGCTGCCTATGCGCGCACCAACCAGTACGGCTTCCTTGAAAGCCCGTACCGTGTGGTTAAAGACGCACTGGTAACTGACGAGATCGTTTTCCTGTCCGCCATCGAAGAAGCCGATCACGTGATCGCTCAGGCCTCGGCCACGATGAACGACAAGAAAGTCCTGATCGACGAACTGGTAGCTGTTCGTCACTTGAACGAATTCACCGTTAAGGCGCCGGAAGACGTCACCTTGATGGACGTATCTCCGAAGCAGGTTGTTTCGGTTGCAGCGTCGTTGATTCCGTTCCTCGAGCACGATGACGCCAACCGTGCGTTGATGGGTTCGAACATGCAGCGTCAAGCTGTACCGACCCTGCGCGCTGACAAGCCGCTGGTAGGTACTGGCATGGAGCGTAACGTAGCTCGTGACTCCGGCGTTTGCGTCGTGGCTCGTCGTGGCGGCGTGATCGACTCTGTTGATGCCAGCCGTATTGTGGTTCGTGTTGCTGATGATGAAGTTGAGACCGGCGAAGCTGGTGTTGATATCTACAACCTGACCAAGTACACCCGCTCCAACCAGAACACTTGCATCAACCAGCGTCCGCTGGTCCGCAAGGGTGATCGTGTACAGCGCAGCGACATCATGGCTGACGGTCCGTCCACCGATATGGGTGAACTGGCGTTGGGTCAGAACATGCGTATCGCGTTCATGGCCTGGAACGGTTACAACTTCGAAGACTCCATCTGCCTGTCGGAACGAGTTGTTCAAGAAGATCGCTTTACCACGATCCACATTCAGGAACTGACCTGTGTGGCACGTGACACCAAGCTTGGGCCTGAAGAGATCACTGCAGATATCCCGAACGTGGGTGAAGCTGCACTGAACAAACTGGACGAAGCCGGTATTGTTTACGTAGGTGCTGAAGTTGGCGCTGGCGACATTCTGGTAGGTAAGGTCACTCCGAAAGGCGAGACTCAGCTGACTCCAGAAGAGAAGCTGTTGCGCGCAATCTTCGGTGAAAAAGCCAGCGACGTTAAAGACACTTCCCTGCGTGTACCTACCGGTACCAAAGGTACTGTAATCGACGTACAAGTCTTCACTCGTGACGGCGTTGAGCGTGATGCTCGTGCCCTGTCGATCGAGAAGACCCAGCTGGACGAGATCCGCAAGGATCTGAACGAAGAGTTCCGTATCGTTGAAGGCGCTACTTTCGAACGTCTGCGCTCTGCTCTGGTTGGTCGTATTGCCGAGGGCGGTGCCGGTCTGAAGAAAGGCCAGGAAATCACCAATGAAATCCTGGACGGTCTTGAGCATGGTCAGTGGTTCAAACTGCGCATGGCTGAAGATGCTCTGAATGAGCAGCTTGAAAAAGCTCAGGCCTACATCATCGATCGCCGTCGTCTGCTGGACGACAAGTTCGAAGACAAGAAGCGCAAACTGCAGCAGGGCGATGACCTGGCTCCGGGCGTGCTGAAAATCGTCAAGGTTTACCTGGCAATCCGTCGTCGCATCCAGCCGGGTGACAAGATGGCTGGTCGTCACGGTAACAAAGGTGTGGTCTCCGTGATCATGCCGGTTGAAGACATGCCGTACGATGCCAATGGCACCCCGGTTGATGTGGTTCTCAACCCGTTGGGCGTACCTTCGCGTATGAACGTTGGTCAGATTCTCGAAACTCACCTGGGCCTCGCGGCTAAAGGTTTGGGCGAGAAGATCAACCTCATGATTGAAGAACAACGCAAGGTCGCTGACCTGCGCAAGTTCTTGCATGAGATCTACAACGAAATTGGCGGTCGTCAAGAAAGCCTGGATGACTTCTCCGATCAGGAAATCCTGGATCTGGCGAAGAACCTTCGTGGCGGTGTGCCGATGGCTACCCCGGTGTTCGACGGTGCCAAAGAAAGCGAAATCAAGGCAATGCTTCGTTTGGCAGATTTGCCGGACAGCGGCCAGATGACGCTGACAGACGGTCGTACCGGCAACCAGTTTGAGCGTCCGGTTACCGTTGGCTACATGTACATGCTGAAGCTGAACCACTTGGTAGACGACAAGATGCATGCTCGTTCTACCGGTTCTTACAGCCTGGTTACCCAGCAGCCGCTGGGTGGTAAGGCACAGTTCGGTGGTCAGCGTTTCGGGGAGATGGAGGTCTGGGCGCTGGAAGCCTACGGCGCGGCATACACTCTGCAAGAAATGCTCACAGTGAAGTCGGACGATGTGAACGGTCGTACCAAGATGTACAAAAACATCGTGGACGGCGATCACCGTATGGAGCCGGGCATGCCCGAGTCCTTCAACGTGTTGATCAAAGAAATTCGTTCCCTCGGCATCGATATCGATCTGGAAACCGAATAACACGTGACGCGAATCGAGAGCGGGGCTGTTTAGCCCGCTCTCTGCTCCGCCAGGAGGAAAGGCCTTGAAAGACCTACTGAATTTGCTGAAAAACCAGGGTCAAGTCGAAGAGTTCGACGCCATCCGTATTGGATTGGCATCGCCTGAGATGATCCGTTCGTGGTCGTTCGGTGAAGTTAAAAAGCCGGAAACCATCAACTACCGTACGTTCAAACCTGAGCGTGACGGCCTGTTCTGCGCCAAGATCTTTGGCCCGGTAAAGGATTACGAGTGCCTGTGCGGTAAGTACAAGCGCTTGAAGCACCGTGGTGTGATCTGTGAGAAGTGTGGCGTTGAAGTCGCACTGGCCAAGGTCCGTCGCGAGCGCATGGCTCACATCGAACTGGCTTCGCCGGTTGCTCACATCTGGTTCCTGAAATCGCTGCCGTCCCGTATCGGCTTGCTGATGGACATGACCCTGCGTGATATCGAACGCGTTCTCTACTTCGAGAGCTATGTCGTTATCGATCCAGGCATGACCACTCTGGAAAAAGGTCAGCTGCTGAACGATGAGCAGTACTTCGAAGCGCTGGAAGAGTTCGGCGACGACTTTGATGCCCGTATGGGTGCTGAAGCTGTCCGTGAACTGCTGCACGCTATCGACCTGGAGCACGAGATTGGCCGTCTGCGCGAAGAAATTCCGCAAACCAACTCCGAAACCAAAATCAAGAAGCTGTCCAAGCGCCTGAAGTTGATGGAAGCCTTCCTGGGCTCCGGCAACCTTCCTGAGTGGATGGTACTGACCGTTCTGCCGGTTCTGCCGCCAGATCTGCGTCCTTTGGTTCCGCTTGATGGTGGTCGTTTCGCGACTTCCGACCTCAACGATCTGTATCGTCGGGTAATCAACCGTAACAACCGCCTGAAGCGCCTGCTTGATCTGTCCGCTCCGGACATCATCGTGCGTAACGAAAAGCGTATGTTGCAAGAAGCGGTCGACGCATTGCTCGACAACGGCCGTCGTGGTCGCGCTATTACCGGTTCGAACAAGCGCCCTCTGAAATCCTTGGCTGACATGATCAAGGGTAAGCAGGGTCGTTTCCGTCAGAACTTGCTCGGTAAGCGTGTTGACTACTCGGGTCGTTCGGTAATTACCGTAGGTCCGACCCTGCGTCTGCACCAGTGCGGTCTGCCTAAGAAAATGGCTCTCGAGCTGTTCAAGCCATTCATTTTTGGCAAGCTTGAAATGCGCGGTCTTGCGACCACCATCAAAGCAGCCAAGAAAATGGTTGAGCGTGAGCTGCCAGAGGTTTGGGACGTTCTCGCTGAAGTTATCCGCGAACACCCAGTGCTTCTCAACCGTGCACCGACTCTTCACCGTCTGGGCATCCAGGCCTTTGAACCGGTTCTGATCGAAGGTAAAGCTATCCAGCTGCACCCGTTGGTCTGTGCTGCGTACAACGCCGACTTCGACGGCGACCAAATGGCCGTGCACGTACCGCTGACACTGGAAGCCCAGTTGGAAGCGCGTGCGTTGATGATGTCGACCAACAACATTCTGTCGCCAGCCAACGGTGAGCCAATCATCGTTCCGTCGCAGGACGTTGTATTGGGTCTGTACTACATGACTCGTGAAGCGATCAACGCCAAAGGCGAAGGTCGTGTATTCGCTGACTTGCAAGAAGTTGACCGTGTATTCCGTGCCGGCGAAGCCGCACTGCATGCCAAGGTCAAGGTTCGCATCAGCGAAACCGTCAACGATCGTGATGGCGGCAGCGTGAGCAACACTCGGATTGTCGACACCACTGTCGGCCGTGCGCTGTTGTTCCAGGTTGTGCCAAAAGGTCTGTCGTACGACGTCGTCAACTTGCCGATGAAGAAAAAAGCGATCTCCAAGCTGATCAACCAGTGCTACCGCGTGGTTGGTTTGAAAGAGACCGTGATCTTCGCTGACCAGTTGATGTACACAGGTTTTGCTTACTCGACCATTTCCGGCGTTTCCATCGGTGTTAACGACTTCGTTATCCCGGATGAAAAAGCTCGCATCATCGCGGCTGCAACCGATGAAGTGAAAGAGATCGAAAGTCAGTACGCCTCCGGCCTGGTAACCCAGGGCGAGAAGTACAACAAAGTGATCGACCTTTGGTCGAAAGCTAACGACGAAGTATCCAAGGCAATGATGTCCAACCTCTCGAAAGAGAAGGTTATCGACCGTCACGGCGTTGAGGTTGAGCAAGAGTCGTTCAACTCGATGTACATGATGGCCGACTCCGGCGCACGGGGTTCTGCAGCGCAGATCCGTCAGCTGGCCGGTATGCGTGGTCTGATGGCCAAGCCGGACGGTTCCATCATTGAAACGCCGATTACTGCGAACTTCCGTGAAGGCCTGAGCGTACTTCAGTACTTCATCTCTACTCACGGTGCTCGTAAGGGTCTGGCGGATACCGCCTTGAAGACAGCTAACTCCGGTTATCTGACTCGCCGTCTGGTAGACGTTGCGCAAGACTTGGTTGTGACTGAAGTTGACTGCGGTACCGAACACGGTCTGCTGATGACTCCGCACATCGAAGGCGGCGACGTTGTAGAACCGTTGGGTGAGCGCGTTCTGGGTCGAGTAATCGCCCGTGACGTGTACAAGCCGGGTACCGAGGACATTATCGTTCCTGCGGGCACTCTGGTTGACGAGAAGTGGGTTGAATTCATCGAGCTGAACAGCATCGACGAAGTAATCGTGCGTTCGCCAATCAGCTGTGAAACTCGCTTCGGTATCTGTGCCAAGTGCTACGGTCGTGACTTGGCTCGTGGTCACCAGGTGAACATCGGTGAAGCTGTCGGCGTAATCGCTGCTCAGTCGATCGGTGAGCCGGGTACACAGCTGACAATGCGTACGTTCCACATCGGTGGTGCGGCAAGCCGGACCTCTGCTGCTGACAGTGTTCAGGTGAAGAATGGCGGTACTGTCCGTCTTCATAACCTCAAGCACGTTGAGCGTGTAGATGGCTGCCTGGTAGCTGTATCCCGTTCCGGTGAGCTGGCAATCGCTGATGACTTCGGTCGTGAGCGTGAGCGCTACAAGCTGCCGTACGGCGCCGTGATTTCGGTTAAAGAAGGTGACAAGGTTGACGCTGGCTCGATCGTAGCCAAGTGGGATCCGCACACTCACCCAATCGTTACCGAAATGAAAGGTACCGTGACCTACGTGGGCATGGAAGAAGGCATCACGATCAAGCGTCAGACTGACGAATTGACCGGTATGACCAACATTGAAGTCCTCGACGCCAAAGACCGTCCAGCTGCCGGCAAGGACATCCGTCCAGCCGTTAAGATGGTTGGTGTGGATGGCAAGGATCTGCTGTTGCCTGGTACCGACGTACCGGCTCAGTACTTCCTGCCAGCCAACGCCCTGGTCGGTGTAGCGGATGGTGCGGAAATCGCGATCGGTGACGTTATCGCTCGTATTCCGCAAGAGACTTCGAAAACTCGAGACATCACCGGTGGTCTGCCACGCGTTGCTGACTTGTTCGAAGCGCGTCGTCCGAAAGAAGCCTCGATTCTGGCTGAAGTCAGCGGCACCATCGCGTTCGGTAAAGAAACCAAAGGCAAGCGCCGTCTGGTTATTACCCCGAACGACGGTACTGATCCGTACGAAGAGCTGATTCCAAAGTGGCGTCACCTGAACGTCTTCGAAGGCGAACAAGTGAACCGCGGCGAAGTTATCTCCGACGGTCCAAGCGATCCACACGACATCCTGCGTCTGCTGGGTGTAAGTGCGCTGGCCAAGTACATCGTTAACGAGATTCAGGACGTTTACCGTCTGCAAGGCGTAAAAATCAACGATAAGCACATCGAGACCATTCTGCGTCAGATGTTGCGTAAAGTTGAGATTGCCGAGTCTGGTGATTCCACCTTCATCAAGGGCGACCAGATGGAGTTGACCCAGGTGTTGACCGAGAACGAACGTTTGGGTGGCGAAGATAAATTCGTATCCAAGTTCACTCGCGTCCTGCTGGGTATCACCAAGGCGTCGTTGTCGACTGAGTCGTTCATTTCCGCGGCCTCTTTCCAAGAGACTACCCGCGTATTGACCGAAGCAGCGGTAACCGGCAAGCGCGACTACCTGCGTGGCCTGAAAGAAAACGTTGTCGTGGGTCGTTTGATCCCGGCAGGTACCGGTTTGGCATACCACAGCGAGCGTAAGCGCCGCCGTGAAGCTGACAAGCCGTTGCGCGTGAGCGCCAGTGAAGTGGAAGCTGCACTGACCGAAGCGCTGAACTCGAGCGGTAACTGAGTTCTGCGGTAAATGAGAGATGGGCCCCGGCAGTTCCGTTCATCGAATCGAGACATTTTGTCGGGGTTTGATGAGTGGGAAGGTCGGGGCCTTGTCTTGACTGGGGGCAAGATCCTCTTTAGACTCTTGTACCCCTAAATTTGGCGGGAATTCGTTCCTGCCATTTTGCTTTTCTTGCAAGACAATAGCGTCGCAAGACAACAGTGGAGCTAGTAGATGGCAACTATCAACCAGCTGGTACGTCAGCCGCGTAAGCGTATCGTCGAGAAATCCGACGTGCCTGCGCTGCAAAACTGCCCGCAACGTCGTGGCGTATGCACCCGTGTGTATACAACTACGCCGAAAAAACCTAACTCGGCACTGCGTAAAGTATGCCGTGTGCGCCTGACCAACGGTTTCGAGGTTTCCTCGTACATCGGTGGTGAAGGTCACAACCTGCAAGAACACAGCGTGGTACTGATTCGTGGCGGTCGTGTAAAAGACTTGCCAGGTGTTCGTTATCACACCGTTCGCGGCTCTTTGGATACTTCCGGCGTTAAAGGTCGTAACCAAGGTCGTTCGAAGTACGGTACCAAGAAGCCGAAGTAGTATTCGGTTGCTGGTAAAAAATGCAGATTTCTTTTTTTCTGAGTCGATAAGAGTAAGGTCGGACGTGCATCTTTTGGATGTAATGGTTCCGAGCTAACCTGAAGACCGTTTGAGGGCTTATCCATGCCAAGAAGACGCGTAGCAGCCAAGCGCGATGTGCTTGACGATCCAAAATACGGAAGCCAAATCCTGGCCAAGTTCATGAACCACGTGATGGAAAGCGGCAAAAAAGCCGTTGCCGAGCGTATCGTTTATGGCGCGCTGGAAAAGGTTAAAGAACGCAAGAACAGCGATCCCCTGGAAATCTTCGAGAAAGCTCTCGACGCCATCGCTCCGCTGGTCGAAGTGAAGTCGCGCCGTGTAGGCGGTGCTACTTACCAGGTTCCGGTCGAAGTTCGCCCGTCCCGTCGTAACGCCCTGGCAATGCGCTGGTTGGTAGACTTCGCCCGTAAGCGCGGCGAGAAGTCTATGGCTCTGCGTTTGGCTGGCGAACTGTTGGACGCAGCTGAAGGTAAAGGTGCTGCTGTTAAGAAGCGTGAAGACGTGCACCGTATGGCCGAAGCTAACAAAGCTTTCTCGCACTACCGCTTCTAAATTCAGCTTCACTAATTTTGCGAGGGCTTTATGGCTCGTACTACTCCGATTAGTCGCTACCGTAACATCGGTATCGTCGCTCACGTGGATGCTGGTAAAACCACTACCACCGAGCGCGTACTGTTTTACACTGGCAAAAGTCACAAAATGGGCGAGGTGCATGATGGCGCCGCGACCACAGACTGGATGGTTCAGGAGCAGGAGCGTGGTATTACCATTACTTCTGCTGCTATCACCGCCTTCTGGAAAGGTTCTGCCAAGCAGTACAAGGACGAGCATCGCTTCAACGTAATCGATACCCCGGGCCACGTAGACTTCACTATTGAAGTTGAGCGTTCCCTGCGCGTACTCGACGGCGCTGTCGTTGTGTTCTGTGGTACCTCGGGCGTTGAGCCTCAGTCGGAAACCGTATGGCGTCAAGCCAACAAATACGGCGTTCCACGTCTTGTTTACGTAAACAAGATGGACCGTGCTGGCGCCAACTTCCTGCGCGTTATTGAGCAGATCAAGAAGCGTCTGGGCCACACTCCGGTTCCAATCCAGCTGGCTATCGGTTCTGAAGACAACTTCCAGGGTCAGATTGATCTGATCAACATGGAAGCTGTGTACTGGAACGATGCTGACAAGGGTATGGTTCCTGTTCGCAAAGAAATTCCAGCTGAGCTGAAAGATCTTGCTGACGAATGGCGCGACAACATGGTTCAGGCTGCGGCCGAAGCCAATGAAGAGCTGATGAACAAGTACCTCGAAGGTGAAGAATTCACCATCGCGGAAATCAAGGCTGCTCTGCGTCAGCGTACTATCGCTGGTGAGATCGTCTTGGCTGTTTGCGGTTCTTCCTTCAAGAACAAGGGTGTTCCCCTGGTTCTCGACGCCGTTATCGACTTCCTGCCTGCTCCGACTGATATTCCTGCCATCAAGGGTACTGACCCTGATGACGAGAGCATCGAACTGGAGCGTCATGCTGACGACAGCGAGCCGTTCTCGGCTCTGGCGTTCAAGATCGCTACCGACCCATTCGTGGGTACCTTGACCTTCGTCCGTGTTTACTCGGGCGTGTTGAACTCCGGCGACGGCGTGATCAACTCGGTTAAAGGCAAGAAAGAGCGTGTGGGTCGTATGGTGCAAATGCACGCAAACGCCCGTGAAGAAATCAAGGAAGTACGCGCTGGTGACATCGCGGCCTTGATCGGCATGAAGGACGTCACCACTGGTGAGACTTTGTGCAACGCTGACAAGCCAATCATTCTGGTTCGCATGGACTTCCCGGAGCCGGTTATTTCGGTTGCCGTAGAGCCTAAGACCAAGGATGACCAGGAAAAAATGGGTGTTGCACTGGGCAAGCTTGCTCAGGAAGATCCATCTTTCCGCGTTAAAACTGATGAAGAGACTGGTCAGACGATCATCTCGGGCATGGGCGAGCTGCACTTGGACATCCTGGTTGACCGGATGCGCCGTGAGTTCAACGTCGAAGCCAACATCGGTAAGCCTCAGGTTTCGTATCGTGAGCGCATCACGAAGAACTGTGAGATCGAAGGCAAGTTCGTTCGTCAGTCCGGCGGTCGTGGCCAGTTTGGTCACTGCTGGATCCGTTTTGCACCTGCTGACGAAGGTCAGGAAGGTCTGCAGTTCGTGAACGAAGTGGTAGGTGGTGTGGTTCCTAAGGAATACATCCCGGCTATCCAGAAGGGCATCGAAGAGCAGATGAAGAACGGTGTTGTTGCCGGCTATCCGCTGATCGGCCTGAAGGCTACCGTGTTTGATGGTTCTTACCACGACGTCGACTCCAACGAGATGGCGTTTAAGGTGGCTGCTTCCATGGCGACCAAGCAACTGGCTACCAAAGGTGGCGGTGAGCTGCTTGAGCCGATCATGGCGGTAGAGGTTGTTACACCTGAAGACTATATGGGTGACGTGATGGGCGACTTGAATCGTCGTCGCGGCATGATCCAGGGTATGGAAGATACGGTTTCCGGCAAAGTTATTCGTGCCGAGGTTCCGTTGGGTGAAATGTTCGGTTATGCGACCGACGTTCGTTCCATGTCTCAGGGTCGCGCAAGCTACTCTATGGAATTCAAAAAATACGATACAGCTCCGGCGCACATCGTCGAAACTGTTACTAAAAAACAAGGCTGATTTAGTTCAGTCCTTTAGGCAAGGAGTTAATTGTCGTGGCTAAAGAAAAATTTGATCGTTCCCTACCGCACGTCAACGTTGGCACTATCGGTCACGTTGACCATGGTAAAACCACGCTGACTGCAGCTCTGACTCGTGTTTGCTCCGAGATTTTCGGTTCGGCAATCGTTGACTTCGATAAAATCGACAGCGCGCCAGAAGAAAAAGCTCGTGGTATCACCATCAACACTGCGCACGTTGAATACAACTCGCTGATCCGTCACTACGCTCACGTTGACTGCCCAGGTCACGCTGACTATGTGAAGAACATGATCACCGGTGCTGCTCAGATGGACGGCGCTATCCTGGTTTGTTCGGCCGCTGATGGTCCGATGCCACAAACCCGTGAGCACATCCTGCTGTCCCGTCAGGTTGGCGTTCCGTACATCGTGGTTTTCCTGAACAAGGCTGACCTGGTAGACGACGCTGAGCTACTGGAACTGGTTGAGATGGAAGTGCGCGATCTGCTGAGCACTTACGACTTCCCAGGCGACGACACTCCGATCATCATCGGTTCTGCTCGTATGGCTCTGGAAGGCAAAGACGACAACGAAATGGGCACCACTGCCGTTCGTAAACTGGTTGAAACTCTGGATACTTACATTCCGGACCCAGTTCGTGTTATCGACAAGCCGTTCCTGATGCCAATCGAAGACGTATTCTCGATCTCCGGTCGCGGTACTGTTGTAACTGGTCGTATCGAGCGCGGTATCGTTCGCGTTCAAGATCCGCTGGAAATCGTTGGTCTGCGTGACACTACTGTTACCACCTGCACCGGCGTTGAAATGTTCCGTAAGCTGCTTGACGAAGGTCGTGCTGGCGAGAACTGCGGCGTGCTGCTGCGCGGCACCAAGCGTGACGACGTAGAGCGTGGCCAGGTTCTGGTTAAGCCGGGTTCGGTTAAGCCGCACACTACCTTCGAAGCTGAAGTCTACGTGTTGAGCAAAGAAGAAGGCGGTCGTCACACTCCGTTCTTCAAAGGCTACCGTCCACAGTTCTACTTCCGGACCACTGACGTGACCGGTAACTGCGAGCTGCCGGAAGGCGTTGAAATGGTAATGCCAGGCGACAACATCAAAATGGTTGTCACCCTGATCAAAACCATCGCAATGGAAGACGGTCTGCGTTTCGCAATCCGTGAAGGCGGTCGTACCGTCGGCGCTGGCGTAGTAGCCAAAATCATTGCTTAAGCTTTGATTGCCTGAAAAAGCCCCCGCTCAGCGGGGGCTTTTTTTATTGAGTTGACACCCAGTTGGGCCATCTATAGAATTGCGCCTCCTTTAAACGGGCGTATTGCGCTCGGTGGGAATAGCAATCGGAGTCTGAAATCCAATGCAAAATCAGCAAATCCGTATCAGGTTGAAGGCTTTTGACCATCGCCTGATCGACCAATCAACCCAGGAAATCGTGGAAACCGCGAAACGTACTGGTGCTCAAGTGCGTGGTCCAATTCCACTGCCTACCCGTAAAGAGCGGTTCACCGTTCTGGTCTCCCCGCACGTCAACAAAGACGCGCGTGACCAGTATGAGATCCGTACTCATAAGCGCGTTCTGGACATCGTCCAGCCAACGGATAAAACCGTTGATGCACTTATGAAGCTTGATCTTGCGGCCGGTGTGGAAGTGCAGATCAGCCTCGGCTAAGACTTGGGTCTTAGTCGTGTAACGCTCTGAAATGGGCGGCCATAGCGGGTGAAAGCCCCGTACACTCATGAGGTTTACAACATGACTATTGGTGTAGTCGGTCGTAAATGCGGTATGACCCGTATTTTCACCGAAGAAGGTGTCTCCATTCCGGTTACGGTCATTGAGATCGAGCCGAATCGCGTCACCCAGTTCAAAACTGAAGAAACCGATGGCTATCGTGCAGTGCAAGTCACTGTCGGCGAGCGTCGCGCTTCGCGTGTAACTGCTGCTCAAGCGGGTCACTTCGCTAAAGCAAACGTTGCAGCTGGTCGTACCGTAATGGAATTCCGTCTTGAAGAAGGCGAGTACCAAGCAGGCGATCTGATCAACGCTGAAATCTTCACCGCAGGTCAGATGGTCGATGTGACCGGTCAGTCCAAAGGTAAAGGCTTCCAGGGTACGATCAAGCGTTGGAATTTCCGTGGCCAAGATAACACTCACGGTAACTCCGTTTCCCACCGCGTCCCGGGCTCTATTGGCCAGTGCCAGACTCCTGGTCGTGTATTCAAGGGCAAAAAAATGTCCGGTCATATGGGCGCTGAGCGCGTGACCGTGCAGTCCCTCGAAGTAGTGCGCGTCGACGCTGAACGCAATCTGTTGTTGGTCAAGGGTGCTGTTCCTGGCGCTACTGGCGGCAACCTGGTTGTACGTCCGGCGGCCAAGGCTCGCGGTTAAGGGGAAGCTGACATGCAATTAAATGTAAATGATGCTCAAGCGATCGAAGTTTCCGAACTGACGTTTGGCGGCGAGTTCAACGAGACGCTGGTTCACCAGGCAGTCGTGGCCTACATGGCTGGCGGTCGTCAAGGTAGCAAGCAGCAAAAGACCCGTTCCGACGTTCGTGGTGGCGGTAAGCGCCCTTGGCGTCAGAAAGGTACTGGCCGTGCTCGTGCCGGTACTATCCGTAGCCCAATCTGGCGTGGCGGTGGTACTACTTTCGCAGCTCGTCCACAAGATCACTCTCAGAAGCTCAACAAGAAGATGTATCGCGCAGCAATGCGTTCCATCCTTGCTGAACTGGTTCGTACTGATCGTCTGATCGTGGTTCAGGACTTCGCAGTTGAAGCGCCGAAAACCAAAGATCTGCTGAACAAACTGAATGGCATGGGTCTGACAGACGTCCTGATCGTGTCTGAAGTTGTTGATCAGAACCTGTACCTGGCTGCTCGTAACCTGCCACACGTTGATGTACGTGACGTGCAAGGTTCCGACCCAGTTAGTCTGATCGCATACGACAAGGTGTTGATCACCGTGTCGGCCGTGAAGAAATTCGAGGAGCTGCTGGGATGAACCAGGAACGCGTATTTAAAGTTCTGCTTGGCCCGCACGTTTCCGAGAAGGCTACGGTTCTGGCAGACAAGAAAGGCCAGTTCGTTTTCAAGGTTGCTACTGATGCAACCAAGCTGGAAATCAAGAAGGCCGTCGAAAGCCTGTTCAGCGTGAAAGTTGAGCGTGTTACTACCCTGAATGTTCTGGGTAAGAGCAAGCGCACCGCTCGCGGCGTGGGCAAGCGTAATGACTGGAAGAAGGCAGTAATCTCCCTTCAGCCAGGCCAAGATCTCGATTTCAGCAGCAGTGCTGAGTAAGGAAGGGGTGCATCATGGCAATCGTTAAATGCAAACCGACTTCCCCTGGCCGCCGTCATGTGGTCAAGGTGGTCAACCAGGAGCTGCATAAAGGCGCTCCTCACGCACCGCTGCTCGAGAAGAAATCGAAGACTGGTGGTCGTAACAACAATGGCCGTATTACCACGCGTCACATCGGTGGTGGTCATAAGCAGCATTATCGTTTGGTCGACTTCCGTCGCAACGACAAAGATGGCATTCCAGCCACTGTTGAGCGTATCGAATACGATCCAAACCGTACTGCTCACATTGCTCTTATGTTGTACGCAGACGGCGAACGCCGTTACATCATCGCCCCTAAAGGCGTGAGCGCTGGCGACCAGCTGATTTCGGGTGCTTTGGCTCCGATCAAGCCAGGCAACCAGTTGCAACTGCGCAGCATTCCAGTTGGTAGCACCGTACACGGCATCGAATTGAAGCCGGGCAAAGGCGCACAAATCGCTCGTTCCGCTGGTGCTTCGGCTCAGCTGGTCGCTCGTGATGGTGTCTACGTGACCCTGCGTCTGCGTTCCGGTGAAATGCGTAAAGTATTGGCTGAATGCCGTGCAACGCTTGGCGAAGTCTCGAACTCCGAGCACAGCCTGCGTTCGCTGGGTAAAGCTGGTGCCAAACGCTGGCGTGGCGTTCGCCCAACCGTTCGTGGTGTTGCCATGAACCCGGTTGACCACCCACATGGTGGTGGTGAAGGTCGTACCTCTGGTGGTCGTCATCCGGTATCGCCATGGGGCTTCCCGACTAAGGGCGCGAAGACTCGTGGTAATAAGCGTACCGACAAAATGATCGTCCGTCGTCGCAAGTAAATAGAGGGATACGACAGTGCCACGTTCTCTGAAAAAAGGTCCTTTTATTGATCTTCACCTACTGAAGAAGATCGAAGTGGCGGCGGAAAAGAACGATCGCAAACCGGTGAAAACCTGGTCGCGTCGTTCGATGATCCTGCCACAAATGGTCGGTTTGACCATCGCTGTGCATAACGGTCGTCTTCATGTCCCAGTTCTTGTGAACGAAGACATGGTTGGCCATAAACTAGGCGAGTTTGCCGGTACCCGCACTTATCGTGGGCACGTGGCAGACAAGAAAGCCAAGCGTTAAGGGGTAAGGAACGATGGAAGTAGCCGCTAAGTTGTCGGGCGCTCGAATCTCCGCCCAGAAAGCCCGCTTGGTCGCCGACCAGATCCGCGGGAAGAAGGTGGGCGAAGCGCTCAACCTGTTGGCTTTCAGCAACAAGAAAGCCGCCGAGATCATCAAGAAAGTGCTGGAGTCGGCCGTAGCCAACGCCGAGCATAACGAAGGCGCAGACGTTGACGACCTTAAAGTCGCCACCGTTTTCGTCAACGAAGGGCGTTCGCTGAAGCGCATCATGCCGCGTGCCAAAGGCCGCGCTGATCGCATCGTCAAGCGGTCTTGCCATATCACTGTCAAGGTTGCTGACAAGTAACGGAGTCGAAGAGATGGGTCAGAAAGTACATCCCATTGGCATTCGCCTGGGAATCGTCAAGGAGCACACCTCCGTCTGGTACGCAGACGGCCGGACTTATGCGGACTACTTGTTCGCTGATCTGAAGGTGCGTGAATACCTCCAAGACAAACTAAAAAGCGCGTCCGTAAGCCGTATCGATATCCATCGTCCGGCCCAAACTGCACGTATCACCATCCACACCGCTCGTCCAGGTATCGTTATCGGGAAGAAAGGTGAAGATGTTGAGAAACTGCGTCAGGACCTGACCAAGCAAATGGGTGTGCCTGTGCACATCAATATCGAAGAGATCCGCAAGCCGGAACTCGACGGTATGCTGGTTGCGCAGAGCGTAGCTCAGCAGCTGGAGCGTCGTGTAATGTTCCGTCGCGCGATGAAACGCGCTGTACAGAACGCTATGCGCATTGGTGCCAAAGGCATCAAAATCCAAGTGAGCGGTCGTCTCGGCGGTGCTGAAATCGCACGTACTGAATGGTATCGCGAAGGTCGTGTGCCATTGCACACCCTGCGTGCCGACATCGACTATGCCAACTACGAAGCTCACACCACTTACGGTGTGATCGGTGTAAAGGTTTGGATCTTCAAAGGCGAAGTAATTGGTGGTCGCCAAGAAGAGCTGAAGCCACAAGCACCAGCGCCTCGTAAAAAAGCTGCTAAGTAAGGGGTACGCCAAATGTTACAACCTAAGCGTACGAAGTTCCGCAAGCAAATGACTGGCCACAACCGTGGCTTGGCATTGCGCGGTAGCAAAGTCAGCTTCGGCGAATATGCGCTGAAGTCTGTTGCTCGTGGTCGTCTCACCGCTCGTCAGATCGAATCAGCGCGTCGTGCACTGACCCGTCACGTTAAGCGTGGCGGTAAGATCTGGATCCGTGTATTCCCGGACAAGCCTATTTCCAAAAAGCCCCTAGAAGTTCGTATGGGTAAAGGTAAGGGTAACGTGGAATATTGGGTTGCCCAGATTCAGCCAGGCAAAGTCCTGTATGAAATCGAGGGTGTTACTGAAGAGCTGGCGCGTGAGGCTTTCGCCCTGGCTGCTGCAAAGCTGCCGCTCGCCACCTCCTTTGTTAAACGGACGGTGATGTGATGAAAGCGAATGAACTTCGTGAAAAATCCGCACAGCAGCTGAACGAGCAACTGCTCGGCTTGCTGCGCGACCAGTTCAATCTGCGTATGCAGAAAGCAACTGGCCAGTTGGGGCAGTCGCATCTGCTCTCGCAAGTTAAGCGTGACATCGCTCGCGTGAAGACTGTGCTCAAACAGCAGGCAGGTAAGTAATCATGGCTGAAGCCGAAAAGACTGTCCGTACGCTGACTGGCCGTGTTGTCAGCGACAAGATGGACAAAACCATCACCGTTCTGATCGAGCGTCGCGTTAAGCACCCGATCTACGGTAAATACGTTAAGCGTTCGACTAAGCTGCACGCGCACGACGAAACCAATCAGTGCCACATCGGCGACAAAGTCACTATTCGTGAAACTCGTCCGATGGCCAAGACCAAGTCTTGGGCACTGGTTGATGTTCTCGAACGCGCTGTGGAAGTCTAAGGACTAGGGGTCGGAGAAATTATATGATTCAGACTCAATCCATGCTCGATGTGGCCGATAACAGCGGCGCACGCCGCGTTATGTGCATCAAGGTGCTGGGTGGCTCCCATCGTCGTTACGCTGGTATCGGTGACATCATCAAAGTTACCGTGAAGGAAGCAATTCCTCGCGGTAAAGTGAAAAAAGGCCAAGTGATGACTGCTGTTGTAGTCCGCACTCGTCACGGCGTACGTCGTGCTGATGGCTCCATTATCCGCTTTGATGGCAACGCTGCTGTTCTTCTGAACAACAAGCAAGAGCCGATCGGCACCCGTATCTTTGGGCCAGTGACCCGTGAACTTCGTACTGAGAAGTTCATGAAGATCGTCTCGCTCGCCCCAGAAGTGCTGTAAGGAGATCCGACATGCAAAAGATTCGTCGTGACGACGAGATCATCGTGATCGCCGGCAAAGACAAAGGTAAGCGCGGTAAGGTGCTTAAGGTTCTCGCTAACAACCGTCTGGTTATTGGCGGTCTGAACCTGGTTAAGCGTCATACCAAGCCTAACCCGATGTCGGGCGTACAAGGCGGTATCGTCGAGAAAGAAGCTCCACTGGACGCTTCTAACGTGGCCATCTTCAACAGCGAAACCAGCAAAGCAGATCGCGTTGGTTTTAAAGTAGAAGACGGCAAAAAAATTCGTGTCTTCAAGTCGACCCAAAAAGCGGTTGATGCTTGAACACTGCTAGGTAGATGAGACCATGGCACGACTAAAAGAGATTTACCGGAAGGAAATCGCTCCGAAACTTAAGGAAGAACTTAAGCTTTCGAACGTGATGGAAGTTCCGCGCGTTACCAAAATCACCCTGAACATGGGTTTGGGCGAAGCGATCGGTGATAAGAAAATCATCGAGCACGCTGTAGCTGATTTGGAAAAAATCACGGGTCAAAAATGTGTAGTGACCTACGCTCGCAAGTCCATCGCAGGCTTTAAAGTTCGCGAAGGCTGGCCGATCGGCGTTAAGGTTACTCTGCGCCGTGAGCGTATGTATGAATTCCTGGATCGTCTGCTGTCGATCTCCCTGCCTCGGGTTCGCGACTTCCGCGGCCTGAATGCCAAGTCCTTCGATGGTCGTGGTAACTACAGCATGGGCGTTAAAGAGCAGATCATCTTCCCGGAAATCGACTACGACAAAATCGATGCCCTCCGCGGTCTGGACATTACCCTGACCACCACTGCTCGAACGGATGATGAAGGTCGCGCATTGCTGCGTGCATTCAAATTCCCGTTCCGCAACTGATTGGAGTAGGACCATGGCTAAGATGAGCATGAAAAACCGCGAGCTGAAACGTCAGCTTACGGTTGCCAAGTTCGCCAAGAAGCGTGCTGAGCTGAAAGCTATCATCGTTGATCTGAACGCAAGTCCAGAAGCACGTTGGGAAGCTCAAGTTGCTCTGCAGAAGCAGCCACGTGACGCAAGCGCTGCGCGCATGCGTAACCGCTGCCGCCTCACTGGTCGTCCGCATGGTGTTTACCGCAAGTTCGGCCTTGGCCGTAACAAATTGCGTGAAGCAGCAATGCGCGGTGACGTACCAGGTCTGGTTAAAGCCAGCTGGTAAGGCGTACAGGCAAAGTTACCCCTGTCAGGGTCGTAAGATCCTGACAGCCGGTGACCTTGAATATGAATCAAGCCCCTATTGGGGCTTGATTCATTTCTGGCGTGTGTCTAGAATGACCGGCTCGCCTGAGCCCGTGCTTTTTAAGCATTGAGTCACTCGGCGACAGTTGTAGCCGCAAGGCTAATTCTTTTTGTATCAGGAGCGTCTAGCCCATGAGTATGCAGGACCCGTTAGCGGACATGCTAACTCGAATCCGTAATGCCCAGATGGCTGAAAAGTCCGTCGTAAGCATGCCATCTTCCACGTTGAAGGTAGCTGTAGCCAAAGTTCTTAAAGACGAAGGCTACATCGCGGATTATCAGATCAGCAGCGAAATCAAACCACTGCTGTCTATCGAGCTGAAATACTTCGAAGGCCGTTCGGTTATCGAAGAAGTTAAGCGCGTTAGCCGTCCAGGCCTGCGTCAGTACAAGTCCTCCGAAGATCTGCCGAAAGTTCGTGGCGGTCTAGGTGTGTCTATCGTCTCCACCAGCAAAGGTGTGATGACGGATCGTGCTGCGCGCGCTGCCGGTGTCGGCGGCGAAGTTCTTTGCACTGTGTTCTAAGGGGGGATAAGCATGTCACGCGTCGCTAAGAACCCCGTTAAGCTGCCAGCTGGTGTCGAAGTAAAATTCGCCGGCCAACAGCTTTCGGTGAAGGGTGCCAAGGGCACTCTAGAACTGAACATCCATTCGTCCGTTGAGATTGTTGAAGAAGCTGGTGAGCTGCGTTTCGCTGCTCGCAATGGCGATCAACAAACTCGCGCAATGGCTGGTACCACTCGTGCGTTGGTAAACAACATGGTCCAAGGCGTAAGCCAAGGCTTCGAGCGTAAGCTCCAGCTGGTCGGTGTTGGTTACAAAGCGCAAGCAAAAGGCACAGTGCTGAACCTGGCTCTTGGCTTCTCGCACCCAGTGGATTACGAATTGCCGGAAGGCATCACCGCTGAGACTCCTAGCCAAACCGATATCCTGATCCGGGGTATTGATAAGCAGCTGGTAGGTCAGGTGGCCGCTGAGATCCGCGGTTTCCGTCCGCCAGAGCCTTATAAAGGCAAGGGTGTACGTTACGCGGACGAAGTCGTCCGTCGTAAAGAAGCCAAGAAGAAGTAGGGCATAGCAAATGACCGACAAAAAAGTTACTCGACTGCGTCGCGCTCGCAAAGCACGTCTGAAAATGCACGAACTAGAAGTCGTGCGTCTCTGCGTGTTCCGCTCGTCTCAGCATATATACGCCCAGGTCATCTCGGCCGACGGCAGCAAAGTCCTGGCAAGCGCCTCGACTTTGGACAAAGAACTGCGTGATGCTGCCACTGGCAACATCGACGCGGCCACAAAGGTTGGCCAGCTGGTCGCTACGCGTGCAAAAGCCGCTGGCGTCTCGCAGGTGGCTTTCGACCGCTCTGGCTTCAAGTACCACGGCCGCGTGAAAGCGCTGGCTGAGGCTGCTCGTGAAGCTGGGCTGGAGTTCTAAGTTATGTCAAATAACGACCAAAAGCGCGACGAAGGCTACATTGAGAAGCTGGTTCAAGTTAACCGCGTAGCCAAAACCGTTAAAGGCGGCCGTATCTTCACTTTCACCGCGTTGACCGTGGTTGGTGATGGTAAAGGGCGCGTTGGCTTCGGCCGTGGCAAGTCACGTGAAGTGCCTGCTGCGATCCAGAAGGCAATGGAAGCTGCTCGCCGCAACATGATTCAAGTGGACCTGAACGGCACCACTCTGCAGTACGCCATGAAATCCGCCCACGGCGCTTCCAAGGTTTACATGCAGCCTGCTTCTGAAGGTACCGGTATCATCGCTGGCGGCGCTATGCGTGCTGTCCTCGAAGTTGCTGGCGTTCAGAACGTACTGGCCAAGTGCTACGGCTCGACTAACCCAGTAAACGTGGTTCACGCCACTTTTAAAGGTTTGAAAGCTATGCAGTCTCCTGAATCTATTGCCGCCAAGCGTGGCAAAAGCGTCAAGGAGATCTTCTGATCATGGCTACCGTTAAAGTAACGCTGATCAAAAGCATGACCGGCCGTATCCCTAATCACAAACTGTGCATTAAGGGTCTGGGTCTGCGTCGCATCGGTCACACTGTAGAAGTACTTGATACTCCCGAGAATCGCGGGATGATCAACAAGGCTTACTACATGCTGCGTGTAGAGGGTTAATCGATGAAACTCAATGATCTGAGTCCAGCGCCGGGTTCCCGTCGCGAAAAGCATCGTCCGGGCCGTGGTATCGGTAGCGGTTTGGGCAAGACTGGTGGCCGTGGTCACAAAGGTCAGTCCTCCCGTTCCGGTGGCACAATTGCTCCAGGCTTTGAAGGCGGTCAACAGCCGCTGCATCGCCGTCTGCCTAAGTTCGGTTTCGTTTCCCTGAAAGCCATGGATCGCGCAGAAGTGCGTTTGTCCGAGCTGGCTAAAGTGGAAGGCGACATCGTTACTGTGCAGACCCTGAAAGATGCCAACGTGATCAACGTCAACGTGCTGCGTGTGAAAATCATGCTGTCCGGTGAAGTTACTCGCGCTGTCACAATCGGCAAGGGAATCGGCGCCACCAAAGGTGCGCGTTCGGCTATCGAAGCAGCTGGCGGCAAGTTCGAGGAATAAATGGCTAAGCAAGGTGCTCTCTCAGCGCTCAGCAAAGGCGGGTTATCCGAGCTCTGGGCTCGACTGCGTTTTCTATTCCTGGCGATTATCGTCTACCGAATAGGCGCACACATCCCAGTTCCAGGTATCAACCCGGACCGGCTGGCGGACCTGTTTCGACAGAATGAGGGGACCATACTTAGCTTGTTCAACATGTTTTCCGGCGGCGCGCTGGAGCGGATGAGTATTTTTGCGCTGGGGATCATGCCGTACATTTCGGCATCGATCATCATGCAGCTTATGTCCGCTGTCAGCCCGCAACTGGAGCAGTTGAAGAAGGAAGGTGAAGCTGGTCGTCGCAAGATAAGCCAGTACACCCGCTACCTCACTGTCGTTCTTGCTCTCGTCCAGGCTATTGGCATGTCCATTGGCTTGGCGGGGCAGGGCGTAGCGTTCACTGGTGACCTAGGCTTCCATTTCGTTGCAATAACCACTTTTGTGGCGGGTGCAATGTTCATGATGTGGCTGGGTGAGCAGATTACTGAGCGTGGTGTTGGCAACGGTATCTCGATGTTGATTTTTTCGGGTATCGTCGCCGGTCTTCCGAGAGCAATAGGGCAGTCTTTCGAGTCTGCACGTCAGGGCGATATCAATATTTTCGCTTTGGTTGCTATCGGTTTGCTGGCAGTAGCGATTATCGGTTTCGTGGTGTTCATTGAGCGTGGTCAGCGTCGTATTGCTGTTCATTACGCCAAGCGTCAGCAGGGCCGTAAGGTTTTTGCTGCGCAGACTAGCCACCTACCGCTGAAAGTGAATATGGCCGGTGTTATTCCGGCTATTTTTGCGAGCAGCATTTTGCTGTTCCCGGCTTCGCTGGGTGCCTGGTTCGGTCAGTCTGAAGGTATGGGCTGGTTGCAGGACATCTCGCAGTCGATCGCTCCTGGTCAGCCGTTGAATATTCTGCTGTTTAGTGCAGGGATTATTTTCTTCTGCTTCTTCTATACGGCGTTGATGTTCAATCCGAAAGACGTAGCGGAAAACCTGAAGAAGTCCGGTGCCTTTATTCCGGGTATCCGTCCAGGCGAGCAGTCGGCACGCTATATTGATGGCGTTTTGACTCGTTTGACTCTGTTCGGTGCTCTTTATATGACGGCCGTGTGCCTGTTGCCCCAGTTCCTGGTGGTTGCGGCAAACGTTCCGTTCTACCTTGGCGGGACCTCGTTGCTGATCGTGGTCGTGGTTGTTATGGACTTCATGTCCCAAGTACAATCGCACCTCGTTTCGCACCAGTACGAATCCCTGATGAAGAAAGCCAACCTGAAGGGCTACGGCAGCGGCATGCTCCGCTGAAGTACTACCCCGTAAGGTGAGAGGAGTTGGTGATGAAAGTTCGTGCATCGGTGAAAAAGCTGTGCCGTAACTGCAAGATTATTCGCCGCGAAGGTGTTGTTCGGGTAATTTGCAGCGCGGAACCACGTCACAAACAGCGCCAAGGCTGAGTGTGATCTGTTTGAAGCCCAGCAGCTAGTGCGCTGCTGGGTTGATTATTTGTTATTACAGCGATATTATCTCGCGCCCTATTTCTTGGCTTCCGGGGCGTAGGTAGCTGTCAATTGGAGTCCCACTGAATGGCCCGTATTGCAGGCGTTAACATTCCAGATAACAAGCACACTGTTATCTCGCTGACCTACATCTATGGTGTTGGTCGCACTACCTCACAGAAAATCTGTGCGGATGCTGGTGTAAACCCAGCCGCTAAGATCAAGGATCTGAGCGACGAGCAGATTGAGTTGCTGCGTGGCGAAGTGGCGAAGTTCACCACTGAAGGTGACCTGCGTCGTGAAGTCAACATGAAAATCAAACGCTTGATGGACTTGGGCTGCTACCGCGGTCTGCGCCATCGTCGTGGTCTTCCAGTACGCGGTCAGCGTACCAAGACCAACGCGCGTACTCGCAAAGGTCCGCGTAAGCCGATCCGCAAGTAATCGCACCAGCGAATCGACAGGAATTTAGTCATGGCAAAACCTGCTGCTCGTCCTCGTAAGAAAATTAAAAAGACAGTGGTTGATGGCATCGCCCACATCCACGCGTCTTTCAACAACACCATCGTGACCATCACCGACCGTCAGGGTAACGCGCTTTCTTGGGCTACCTCCGGTGGTTCGGGTTTCCGCGGTTCTCGCAAGTCCACCCCGTTCGCTGCTCAAGTAGCTGCTGAACGTGCTGGTCAAGCTGCGCTGGAATATGGCCTGAAAAACCTTGACGTTAACGTTAAGGGCCCAGGTCCAGGTCGTGAGTCCGCTGTCCGTGCTTTGAACGGCTGTGGCTATAAGATCGCCAGCATCACCGACGTGACGCCTATCCCGCACAACGGGTGCCGTCCGCCGAAGAAGCGCCGCGTGTAATCCAGGAGACTGTAAAGAATGGCTCGTTACATTGGTCCAAAATGCAAACTGGCACGTCGTGAAGGCACCGATCTCTTCCTGAAGAGTGGTGTGCGCGCTATCGAATCGAAGTGCAATATTGAAGCTGCTCCAGGCATCCACGGCCAACGCCGCGGTCGCCAATCCGACTACGGTACCCAACTGCGTGAAAAGCAGAAGGTCCGTCGTATCTACGGCGTTCTCGAGCGTCAGTTCAGCGGCTACTACAAACAAGCTGCTGGCAAGAAAGGTGCAACCGGTGAAAACCTGCTGCAACTGCTCGAATGCCGCCTGGATAACGTCGTATACCGTATGGGTTTCGGTTCTACTCGTGCCGAATCTCGTCAGTTGGTATCGCACAAGTCGATCAGCGTTAACGGTCAGACCGTAAACGTTCCGTCCTACCAGGTTCGTGCTGGTGACGTGGTCGCTATCCGCGAGAAAGCAAAGAACCAGCTTCGCATTGTCCAAGCTCTCGATCTGTGTGCCCAACGTGGCCGCGTAGAATGGGTAGAAGTAGACACTGAGAAGAAGTCGGGCGTTTTCAAGAACGTTCCTGCTCGCAGTGATCTGTCCGCCGACATCAACGAAAGCCTGATTGTCGAGCTCTACTCCAAGTAAGGGCTAGAAAATAGGTGCATCCATGCAGATTTCGGTAAATGAGTTCCTGACACCTCGCCATATTGATGTGCAAGTTGTCAGTCCAACCCGCGCTAAAATCACTCTCGAGCCTCTCGAGCGTGGTTTTGGCCACACCCTGGGCAACGCGCTGCGCCGCATCCTGTTGTCCTCAATGCCAGGCTGTGCAGTAGTCGAGGCCGAGATTGACGGTGTGCTCCACGAGTACAGCGCCATCGAAGGTGTACAGGAAGACGTAATTGAAATCCTGTTGAACCTTAAAGGTCTGGCTATCAAGCTGCACGGCCGTGACGAAGTTACGCTGACCTTGTCGAAGAAGGGTTCGGGGGTGGTTACCGCTGCCGATATTCAGCTGGATCATGATGTCGAGATCGTTAATCCCGATCACGTAATCGCCAACCTGGCGTCTAACGGCGCCTTGAACATGAAGCTCACCGTAGCTCGTGGTCGTGGTTATGAACCAGCAGACTCGCGTCAGAGCGATGAAGATGAAAGCCGCAGCATTGGTCGCTTGCAGCTTGACTCTTCGTTCAGCCCGGTTCGCCGTATCGCATACGTGGTGGAAAACGCCCGTGTCGAGCAGCGTACTAACCTGGACAAGCTGGTTATTGATCTGGAAACCAACGGTACACTGGATCCTGAAGAGGCCATTCGTCGTGCTGCAACCATCCTGCAACAGCAGTTGGCTGCATTCGTCGACCTCAAAGGTGACAGCGAACCAGTGGTAATCGAACAGGAAGACGAGATCGATCCGATCCTGCTTCGTCCGGTTGACGATCTGGAACTGACCGTGCGTTCGGCCAACTGCCTTAAGGCGGAGAACATTTACTACATCGGTGACCTGATTCAGCGCACCGAAGTAGAACTGTTGAAGACTCCGAACCTGGGCAAGAAATCCTTGACTGAAATCAAGGACGTTCTGGCCTCCCGTGGTCTGTCCCTCGGCATGCGCCTCGACAACTGGCCGCCTGCAAGTCTTAAGAAGGACGACAAGGCGACTGCCTGATCGTCGTAATCACCGAACGTTGTGTTTGGTAAGGAATGAACCATGCGTCATCGTAAAAGTGGTCGTCACCTGAGCCGCACTAGCTCCCACCGCAAGGCTATGTTTCAAAACATGGCAGTGTCGTTGTTTGAGCACGAGCTGATCAAAACGACTCTGCCGAAAGCCAAAGAATTGCGTCGCGTTGCTGAGCCGCTGATTACTCTGGCCAAGAATGATTGTCTGGCTAACCGCCGTCTGGCATTCGACCGTACGCGTTCGAAAGCCATCGTTGGTAAGCTGTTCAACGATCTGGGCAAGCGTTATGCAACTCGTGAGGGTGGCTACCTGCGCATCCTCAAGTGCGGTTTCCGCGCTGGCGACAACGCGCCTATGGCGTACGTCGAGTTGGTTGATCGTCCAGTTGGCGGTGAAGCTGTATCCGCTGAGTAAGACGTCAGTCTCTACAAAGAACCGGGCCTAGTGCCCGGTTTTTTGTGTCTGTTAGATTAGTATTTTCTATTGATTCTGATCATTTAATGCATTTGCCCGTGAGTAGATCATGGTCAATACTCCTCCTCAGCCGATTAGCCGGCAGCACAAAGACTGACTGAGGAAGCAAACACATGAGCCAGACCAAAACGCTTACAACCGCCAGCGGCGCTCCAGTTGCTGATAACCAGAATTCTCGTTCTGCTGGCCCTCGCGGCCCTTTGCTACTCGACGATTTTCATCTGATCGAGAAGCTCGCTCACTTCAACCGGGAAAACATTCCGGAGCGTCGTGTGCACGCCAAGGGTTCAGGTGCACACGGCACCTTCACACTGACCCGTGACATGGCTCAGTACAGCAGTGCCAAGCTGTTCGACACCATCGGCAAGCAAACGCCCACTTTTCTGCGTTTTTCAACCGTAGGTGGCGAACGTGGCTCGGCCGATACCGAACGCGATCCTCGCGGCTTTGCGCTTAAGTTCTACACCGAGGAAGGTAACTGGGACATCGTGGGTAACAACACTCCCGTGTTCTTCATTCGTGATCCACTTAAGTTTCCTGATTTTATCCACACCCAAAAGCGTCTGCCGCAAAGCAACCTGAAAAGCGCGCAGATGATGTGGGATTTCTGGTCGCACTCGCCGGAGTCGCTGCACCAGGTCACCATCCTGTTCTCTGATCGTGGCATTCCCGATGGCTACCGTCACATGCACGGGTTTGGCAGTCATACCTACAGCCTGATCAATGCAGCGGGTGAGCGTCACTGGGTCAAATGGCACTACAAGACCAAGCAAGGGATCAAAAACCTGCCGCCTGCCGAGGCTGCACGACTTGCAGGTACTGACCCGGACTACGCACAGCGGGATTTGTTTGGTGCCATTGAGCGCGGTGATTTCCCGAAATGGCGTGTCTGCATGCAAATCATGACCGAAGCGCAAGCCGCCGCACACTACGAAAATCCGTTCGATGTGACCAAGACCTGGTCGCAGAAAGAGTTTCCATTGATTGAAATCGGTGAACTTGAGTTGAACCGTAATCCGCTCAACTACTTCGCAGAAGTCGAGCAAGCCGCATTTGGTCCCAGCAACATGGTCCCAGGTGTCGGGTTGTCTCCGGATCGCATGCTCCAAGGCCGTGTGTTCGCTTATGCCGATGCCCATCGCTACCGTGTAGGCACCAACCATCAGCACCTGCCGATCAACGCACCGCGGGTACCTGTGCATAACTATCAGCGTGATGGCTCAATGGCTTTTGGCAACAATGGTGGTGCTGCGCCGAACTACGAGCCCAACAGCTATGCTGATGCGCCAAAACAAGCGCCGCAGTTCGCCGAGCCGCCTTTGGCCCTGAGTGGTGCGGCGGATCGTTACGATCATCGCGTTGACAGCGATTACTACAGTCACGCGGGTGCATTGTTCCGTCTGATGAATGACGAGCAGAAAGCCCTGCTCATCAATAACATCGCAGGGGCAATGGACGGGGTTTCGGCCGACGTCGTGGGGCGTCAGTTGCAACATTTCTACAATGCCGATCAGGCTTACGGTGACGGTGTCGCCAAAGCGCTGGGCGTAAAGGCTAAGTAAGTCTAAGTGAGAAGCAGAACCGCCCTCAATAGGGCGGTTTTTGCGTTATTTAGGTCTGTTTTCTCTACAAATACAGGATTTTATAGCGATTGAGTCGTGACCTCTCAGTCAGCTTGGTTCAAACTACAGGCTTTCAAGCAGGGAGATGTGCGGCGATGCAAGGGCACCCGGACGTAATCGATTACCTCAACACGTTGCTCACCGGCGAGCTGGCTGCACGTGATCAATACTTTGTCCATTCCCGCATGTACGAGGACTGGGGATTTACCAAGCTCTACGAGCGCATCAACCACGAAATGGAAGAAGAGGCACAGCACGCTGATGCGTTGATGCGCCGGATTCTGATGCTTGAAGGTACTCCGCGCATGCGCCCGGATGATCTGGATGTGGGCACCACCGTGCCGGATATGTTCGCGGCCGACCTGCGCCTTGAGTACAAGGTCCGCGCTGCGCTGTGCAAAGGTATTGCACTGTGTGAGCAGCACAAGGACTACGTAAGCCGTGACATGTTGCGCATTCAGCTGGCAGACACCGAAGAAGATCACACCTACTGGCTGGAAAAACAGCTGGGCCTGATCAAGACGATAGGTCTGCAGAACTACCTGCAATCGCAGTTCTGATCGGCGTAAGCCTCAATAAAAAGCCCCTGCCATCTCACGATGGCAGGGGCTTTTTCTTACTGCGATTTAAGCTTTGTCGCGAATCAACAACGGTTTCAGATAGAAGCCCGTATGAGATTGCGACATCTCGGCTACTTCTTCCGGAGTGCCGGTTGCGATGATCTGACCACCCTTGGAACCGCCTTCAGGTCCCAGGTCAACCAGCCAGTCAGCAGTCTTGATCACATCCAGGTTGTGCTCGATCACCACCACGGTATTGCCGTGATCGCGTAGACGATGCAACACATCCAACAACTGTTGAATATCGGCAAAGTGCAAACCTGTTGTAGGTTCATCGAGGATATACAGTGTTTTGCCGGTATCGCGCTTGGACAGCTCGCGGGACAGTTTCACCCGTTGTGCCTCGCCGCCTGACAGCGTTGTGGCGGACTGCCCCAGCTTGATGTACGACAGACCTACATCCATCAGCGTTTGCAGCTTACGCGCCAGGGCTGGCACTGCATCGAAGAACACGCGTGCTTCCTCAATGGTCATCTCCAGCACTTCGTGGATGCTCTTGCCCTTGTATTTGATCTCAAGGGTTTCACGGTTATAGCGCTTGCTCTTGCACACATCGCAAGGCACGTAGATGTCAGGCAGAAAGTGCATTTCCACCTTGATCAAGCCATCACCCTGACAGGCCTCGCAGCGCCCACCTTTCACGTTGAAGGAAAAACGCCCTGGACCATAGCCCCGCGAGCGGGATTCCGGTACGCCGGAGAACAACTCGCGTATCGGCGTGAACAGCCCGGTATAGGTCGCAGGGTTCGAGCGCGGTGTGCGGCCAATCGGGCTCTGGTCGATGTCGACGACCTTGTCCAGATGCTCCAGGCCTTTGATGCTGTCGTGAGCCGCGGCTTCCAGCGTGGTTGCGCCGTTGAGTGCCGTGGCGCTGAGCGGGTAGAGCGTGTTGTTGATCAGTGTCGACTTGCCCGAGCCTGAAACCCCGGTCACGCAGGTCAGCAGGCCTATAGGGATTTCCAGGTCCACGTTGCGCAAGTTGTTGCCGCGAGCGCCCTTGAGCGACAGCGTCAGCTTCTTGTCGCGTGGGGTGCGTTTGGCCGGCACGGCGATCTTCACCCGGCCCGACAAGTACTTGCCAGTCAGCGAGTCAGGGTGCGCCATGACCTCGGCCGGTGTGCCCTGCGCGACGATATGTCCGCCATGCACGCCCGCGCCCGGGCCAATGTCCACTACGTAGTCCGCCAGACGAATTGCATCCTCGTCGTGCTCCACCACAATCACCGTGTTGCCGATATCGCGCAGATGCTTGAGGGTGCCCAGCAATCGGTCGTTATCGCGCTGATGCAGGCCAATGGAGGGCTCATCGAGGATGTACAGCACCCCGACCAGTCCTGCGCCAATCTGGCTGGCCAGACGAATACGCTGGGCTTCACCGCCAGACAACGTATCGGCACTGCGATCCAGTGACAGATAGTCGAGCCCCACATTCACCAGAAACTGCAGACGCTCGCGGATTTCCTTGAGAATCTTGTCGGCAATTTCGCCGCGACGCCCGGTCAGGCTCAGGGTGCTGAAGTACTCGGTCGCGTCGCCAATAGGCATATTGGTCACGGCCGGGAGGGTTTTTTCACCGACCCACACATGACGGGCTTCGCGGCGCAGACGGGTACCGCGGCAGTCCGGGCATGCCTGGGTGCTAAGGAACTTGGCCAGCTCTTCGCGCACGGTGGCCGACTCAGTTTCACGGTAGCGCCGCTCAAGGTTCGGCACGATGCCTTCAAACGGATGCGCGCGTTTAACGATGTCGCCACGGTCATTCAGATAGCGGAAATCGACATTCTGCGTGCCGCTGCCGTACAGGATGACTTTTTGTTTGTCAGCCGCCAGCTCGCTGAACGGTACTTCAAGGCTGAAGTCGTAATGCTTGGCCAGCGCTCCCAGCATCTGGAAGTAATAAACGTTACGCCTGTCCCAGCCGCGAATCGCGCCCTCTGCCAGGGTTAGCTCGCCATTGACCAGGCGCTTGATGTCAAAAAACTGCTTGACCCCCAGCCCGTCACAGGTCGGGCATGCGCCAGCCGGGTTGTTGAAGGAGAACAGCTTGGGCTCCAGCTCGCTGATCGCGTGGCCGCAGATCGGGCAGGCGAAGCGTGCGGAGAAGATAATCTCTTCGCCCGGCTCGTCGTCCATCGGCGCGACCAGGGCAATGCCATCGGCCAGCTTCAGCGCGGTCTCGAATGATTCGGCCAGGCGCTGTTGCAGGTCAGCCCGCACTTTAAAGCGGTCGACCACCACGTCGATGGTGTGCTTCTTCTGCTTGTCGAGTTTGGGCAGTTCATCCAGCTCACAGAGCTTGCCGTTGACGCGAGCCCGCACGAAGCCCTGGGCCCGCAGCTCTTCGAATACGGAGAGGTGTTCACCCTTGCGCTCGCGAATGACCGGAGCCAGCAACATCAGTTTGCTGCCTTCAGGCTGCGCCAGCACCAGATCGACCATCTGGCTGACGGTCTGTGCTTCAAGGGGGATGTCGTGATCCGGGCAGCGGGGGATGCCGACGCGGGCGTACAGCAAGCGCAGGTAATCGTAAATTTCGGTAATGGTGCCAACCGTGGAGCGCGGGTTGTGCGAAGTCGATTTTTGCTCGATGGATATCGCTGGCGACAGACCTTCGATGGTATCGACGTCAGGCTTTTCCATCATGGAAAGGAACTGCCGCGCATAGGCGGACAACGACTCGACATAACGGCGCTGGCCTTCAGCATACAAAGTGTCAAACGCCAGGGATGATTTGCCGGAGCCAGACAGTCCGGTGATGACGATCAGTTTGTCCCTTGGCAGGGTCAGGTCGATGTTCTTCAGGTTGTGGGTTCGTGCCCCACGTATCAGGATCTTGTCCACTGCGGCCTCGCTTGGCGGGCATAACGTAAACGAATGAGTATACGGATCTGTATGAAAGCTGTGCAGGCCTTGATGGCACGATGTCATTCAAGCAGCCTTTATAACTTTTGCGTGACAAAGCGTCGCGGCTCTCTCGCGTATGTGCTGTTACTCGATGGGACTGATAGAATCGCCGCCGGTTCACATGAGGTTTTTCCATGCACGATCCCCACAGCGAACGCATGAGTAGCGGCGAGACCCGAGCGGCAAGCGGTCTGGCCCTGGTGTTCGCCTTCCGTATGCTAGGCATGTTTATGGTGTTGCCGGTTTTGGCAACCTATGGGATGGACCTTGCCGGTGCGACGCCCGCCCTGATAGGTCTGGCAATTGGCGCTTATGGCCTGACCCAAGCCATTTTTCAGATCCCGTTTGGTGTGATTTCCGACCGTATTGGACGGCGCCCGGTCATTTATCTGGGGCTGATTGTCTTCGCCTTGGGTAGCGTGCTGGCGGCTAACTCAGATTCGATTTGGGGCGTTATCGCGGGACGAATCCTGCAGGGGGCGGGTGCAATTTCTGCTGCCGTTATGGCGCTTTTGTCTGACCTCACCCGTGAGCAGCACCGCACCAAGGCGATGGCCATGATCGGCATGACCATTGGTTTGTCATTTGCGGTTGCAATGGTCGTGGGGCCACTGCTGACCCGTGCCTTTGGACTGTCTGGCCTGTTTCTGGCGACCGGTGCCATGGCACTGCTGGGGATCGTGATTGTCATGTTCATGGTGCCGCGCTCGACCGGGACCCTGCAGCACCGCGAGTCCGGCGTGGCCAGGCAGGCTTTGCTGCCAACCTTGCGCCATCCCGACCTGCTGCGTCTGGATCTCGGCATTTTTGTGTTGCACGCCATGTTGATGTCGAGCTTTATCGCGTTGCCGCTGGCTCTGGTCGAAAAGGCCGGACTGCCCAAGGAGCAGCACTGGTGGGTGTACCTGACAGCCTTGCTGATTTCTTTCTTCGCCATGATCCCGTTCATTATCTATGGCGAAAAGAAACGCAAAATGAAACGAGTTTTACTCGGTGCCGTCGCGACGTTGATGCTCACTGAGCTATTCTTCTGGCAGTTTGGCGACAGCTTGCGCGCATTGGTGATTGGTACCGTAGTGTTCTTTACCGCGTTCAACCTGCTTGAGGCTTCATTGCCTTCGCTGATCAGCAAAGTGTCACCGGCGGGTGGCAAGGGCACGGCGATGGGGGTCTATTCCACCAGCCAATTCCTGGGTTCGGCACTGGGTGGCATACTCGGCGGCTGGTTATTCCAGCATGGCGGTTTGTCGGTTGTGTTCCTTGGAGGCGCAGGTCTGGCTGCACTCTGGTTGGCCTTTGCTGTTACCATGCGTGAACCACCATATGTAACCAGCCTGCGCTTGCCGTTATCGCCTGAGGCGCTCCGCGAAGCAGGTCTGACCGAGCGTTTGAAGGCAGTTGCTGGCGTTACAGATGCAGTGATCGTGGCTGAAGAAGCTGCGATTTATATCAAATTGGACACCGAACTATTGGATCGCGCGACACTCGAGCAGTTGGTTAACCCAGCGCCGACGTGCGAAGCCTAGGAGAACGTTATGGCCCGTGGGGTTAACAAAGTTATATTGGTCGGCACGTGCGGCCAGGATCCCGAAGTTCGCTACTTGCCTAACGGTAATGCCGTGACCAACCTGAGTCTGGCAACCAGCGAACAGTGGACTGATAAGCAGACCGGCCAGAAAGTCGAAAAGACTGAATGGCACCGTGTATCGATGTTCGGCAAAGTTGCCGAAATCGCTGGCGAATACCTGCGCAAGGGTTCGCAGGTTTACATCGAAGGCAAGCTGCAGACCCGCGAGTGGGAAAAAGACGGTATCAAGCGTTACACCACCGAAATCGTGGTCGACATGCAAGGCACCATGCAGCTGTTGGGTGGCCGTCCACAGGGCGACCAGCAAAACCAGGGCGGTGGTAACAATTACCAGCAACAGCAATCCGCTCCGCGTCAGCAGGCTCAACGCCCTGCGCCGCAACAGCAGCCTCAGCAGCAGTCGCGTCCAGCGCCGCAACAGCAGGCACCACAACCTGCTCCGGACTTCGACAGCTTCGATGATGATATTCCGTTCTGATTTGTAGCTTTCGAGCTGCATTGAAGTACTGAGAAAGGCCCGTCGCTGACACAGCGACGGGCCTTTTTTTGTGCCGCGCATTTGGAAGGGAGGGCACGGTTGACCCGTGACAGGGCGCGCTTGAGTTACATATGAGAGAGTTTTCGCACGAAGGTGCGGGGTTCATCCGTGTATTGACTACGCTGTACCGGGAACTGCGCGTCGAGTTGCCAGCCGAATTTTCGGCTGGTTGCGATCTGCACGCCAGACTTGTCCAGGAGGATCTTCGGGTTTGCTCACATTCAAAACAGCATGTTTGTTCCTCATCCTGTTGTTAACAGGCAACGGTATTGTTCAGGCAGCGCCTACGCTGGCCTCCATCATGAAAGCCGAAGAGTCTGATGGTAAGCCGCCGGTTCTGGTCGATGGCGGCTTGCTGGGTGCCTTGGGTGCCGGTATGGATGAGGTGCAGAGCCAGCTGGGCTCCAGTGTGGAGCAGTTGAGCGCCTGGAGTTTGCGTTCCAAGCGGGCTGCAGAAGAGGTTGAGACCCTGGTAATCCAGGCATCGACTCATCCTTCGTGGAACGGTGTGTGGGACTTTTTCCTGTTGTCCTTGATCTGGGCAGGCGCGTTCACCGGATTAATGCTCGCGGGACGTTGGCTGGCAATTTATCTGGGCAAGAGCCGACGCATCAACAGCCGGGAGCGGATACAAGCGTTTATCGGTTTCGGGCTGCCTTATCTGGTGCCGGCGCTGCTGAGCATAGTGTTGACGCTGTATGTCAGTCGTTTTCTGAACGACACCCTTGGCCGTTCGCTGGCGCTCAGCCTGTCCTATGCGAGCAGTGCAGGGGTGTTCTGTTCGGCACTGGTGCTGTCACTGAATACGATGTTTGAGGTGGAGCACAAGCGGATTGCAGTCCAGATCATTCGCGAGTACGCCATGCGTCCGCTATTTTTCATCGGCTTTTTGGCAGCCCTGAGTGATGCCATGAACAGCCCGCAAATCACTCAGGAAATTGGCGGCAACATCACCAGCTGTCTTTCGGTTTTTTCAGGGTTGCTGGCATGCGCCATTCTGGCCTTTTTGGCAGTCCGGCTTCGCCGTCCCGTCGCTCATCTGTTTCGTAACAGGGCCTTGGCCCAGCGTCTGGGGCAGCCCGCATTGCAAGAGTCATTGCGCATTTTTTCGGTGCTCTGGTATTGGCCCCTGTTGCTGATGCTGCTGGCAACGGCACTCAACTTGCTGGGCGTGGGTGAGGGCAGTGAGCGTGCTTTGCGCAATGCGCTGCTGACATCCGGATTGCTGATCGGCACGGTATTTCTGAGTACGATTTTGCATCATTCATTTCGCACGAGAATTCGAAGCGCCGGAGCCTACAAAGATCGCTTTATAAATGTGGTTTACGCCTTGTTGCGCATTGTCCTGGCAGTGAGCTTTATTGAGCTCTTGGCGAAAATCTGGGGTTTCTCGTTGCTGGCCTTTGCATCGGACAGCAGCACCGGCAGAGTTATCAGTGACTCACTGGGGCACATCCTGCTGATTTTCCTGGTGACCTGGCTGTCATGGGTTGTGCTCGACACGGCCATTCAACAAGCACTGGAGCCCACGACCAACCGGCGTGGCACCCACGAACCCAGCACGCGGATCAAAACCATCCTGCCGTTGGCCCGCAATGCGATCAAAGTGGTGTTGGTGGTGATCTGTACCATCACCACTATGGCCAATCTGGGGGTGAACGTAGCTCCCTTCCTGGCGGGGGCCGGGGTTATCGGCCTGGCGATCGGCTTTGGCTCTCAACAGTTGGTGCAAGATGTCATTACAGGGTTGTTCATCATCATTGAAGACACCATTTCGGTCGGCGATTGGGTGGTGGTCGACTCTTCCCACGCGGGTACGGTCGAGGGGCTGACCATCCGTACGTTGCGCCTGCGGGACTCGCGAGGCTTTGTCCACTCGGTGCCGTTTGGTCAGATCAAGGCGGTGATCAACCACTCCCGGCAGTTTGCCTACGCATTTTTTTCAGTGCAGTTCACCTACGACACCGACATGGATAAAGCGACGGCTCTGATTCGGGAGGCGGGGAATCAGATCACTGGCGATCCATTGCTGAGTCTCAGCTTGCAGGGATCGTTGACCATCTTTGGTGTCGACAGCATGACCCTGGACGGGGTGACGATTACTGCGCAGTTCCGCACCCTGTCCGGGGCGCAGAACACCGTTAGCCGGGCGTTCAATGACCGGCTCAAAAAGCTTGTGGATAAGTCGCCGGACGTGCATTTTGCGCAACATTATCCACAGGGGTTTCTAATGCCCGTGCGTGAGTCGGAACAAGCATCGCAAACGGACTCTTTGACTCAACGGCCTACGGTATTGCTGTCAGACATCCCGCCGAGATCACAGTGAGGACCAACTGCATGGGGGCAGTTTGTCAGTGACGCGCGGGGCAGAAACCCGCAAAATGCGGCTATCTTGATCATGGTCAGCAGCTTTCACGGCTGATTTTCTGGTATACATCACCGTTCTGAATAGACTGAGTCTGCATACTTTATGCGAATGCGCCTTATGTTATTGGGCGGCGGAAATGCCCTCGGGCAGGCGCTGATTCGTCTGGGTGCCGAGGAAGACATTAATTTCCTTGCCCCGCGTCCACCGCAAGACGGTTGGGACGCCGCGAGCCTCACGCAGCTGCTCGATGACACCCGCCCGGATGCTGTCATCAACCTTGCGTACTACTTCGACTGGTTCCAGGCGCAGTCCGTGAGCGAGGCACGCCTTGGCGCCCAAGAGCGTGCTGTCGAGCGTCTGGCCGAGTTGTGCCAGCACCACAGCATCACCTTGCTGCAGCCTTCCAGCTATCGAGTTTTCGATGGATCGCGAGCCACGGCCTATAGCGAGAAAGACGAGCCCGTTCCGCTCGGATTGCGCGGTCAGGCCCTGTGGCGCATTGAGCAAAGTGTGAGGGCTATTTGCCCACAACACGTGCTGCTGCGTTTTGGCTGGTTACTTGATGACAGTCCCGACGGCACCCTTGGGCGGTTTCTGGCCCAGGCCGAAAAGCCGGGCGAACTGCTGATGGCCGATGACCGACGGGGCAACCCGACACCGGTGGACGACGCCGCACGGGTTATTATCTCTGTACTCAAGCAGCTTGATTGTGCGGCGCCTCTGTGGGGCACTTACCACTACGCCGGACATGAAGCGACGACGCCGCTGGCGCTGGGGCAGGCGATTCTGGCCGAGGCGCGCAACCTGCACCCGCTGGCAGTCGAGGCACCTACGCCCCAGGCCCATGCCGCGCGGCCGGATGCGGCTGAAGAGCCCCAGCACGCGGTGCTGGCCTGCAAAAAAATTCTACACACCTTCGGGATCAAGCCTCGCGCATGGCGTGCGGCTCTTCCCGCTTTACTGGACAGGTTTTATCGTCATGGTTGATGCTCCCGTTTTAATCACCGGCGGCGCCGGTTTTATTGGTTCCAATCTGGTAGACGCCTTGCTGGCCAAGGGCTACTCCGTAAGAATTCTCGATGACATGTCCACAGGCAAGCGCAGCAATCTGCCAATGGACAACTCGTGTCTCGAACTGATTGAAGGTGATGTGGCTGATGCCGCACTGGTGACCAAGGCCATGGCCGGTTGCAGTGCCGTGGTTCATCTGGCCGCGGTCGCTTCGGTACAGGCGTCGGTGGACGATCCGGTACGCACGCATCAAAGCAACTTCATCGGCACCCTGAACGTGTGCGAAGCCATGCGCGAAACGGGCATCAAGCGTGTTGTATTCGCGTCCAGTGCTGCGGTGTACGGCAATAATGGCGAAGGTGAATCGATCGTCGAAGACACGCCAAAAGCGCCGTTGACGCCTTACGCAGCCGACAAGCTGTCCAGCGAGTACTACCTGGATTTCTACCGCCGCCAACACGGCCTGGAACCGGTCATTTTTCGCTTCTTCAATATCTTTGGCCCACGCCAGGATCCATCCTCGCCGTACTCCGGCGTGATCAGCATTTTCAGCGAGCGTGCTGAAAAGGGCCTGCCCATCACCATTTTTGGCGATGGCGAGCAAACACGTGACTTCGTGTACGTGGGTGATCTGGTCAAGATTCTGGTGCAGGCCGTGGAAACCACAACGGCTGAAGAGGGCGCGATCAACGTTGGCTTGAACAAGGCCACTACGCTCAATCAGATGCTTGCAGCCCTGAGCGAAGTCGTTGGAGAGTTACCACCTATCAGCCACGGTCCGGCCCGCTCTGGCGATATCCGTCATTCCCGTGCCGATAACACCCGTCTGTTGCAGCGCTTCACGCTGGGCGAAACCACACCGATGAGTGTCGGGCTGGCGCGCCTGCTGGGCCGCTAAGGGTTTTTTGCCCACAAAAAAAGGCGCCTTTCGGGCGCCTTTTTTATGGGTGGCTGGCTTAGAACTTGTAGCCCAGGCCTACCATGTAAACCCACGGGTCTACATCAACGTTGACCTTGGCGCGTGTGCCCGGTGCAACGCCGTTGTTTTCTACGGTCGCGCGGGTATCGATATCGATATAGCGCGCCTGGGCGTTGATCATGATGTTGTCGGTCAGCATGTAGTCAGCACCCAGCTGCCATGCCATGCCCCAAGAGTTTTTCGCCTTGAAGTTGTCGAAACCTGCGGCGCTGGCACTGCTACCGACGTGCTCGTCGTAGATCCAGGTGTAGTTGATACCGGCACCGACGTAAGGCTGGAACACCGACTTGGAGTCCAGTGGGTAGTAAACAACGCTCAGGGTCGGCGGCAAGTGCTTGAGGCTGCCCAGTTTACCGTTGGCCGCATCCAGGCCGGTGCCCTTGAGTTTGACGTCATGTTCAAACGGCGTTGCCGCCAGCAGTTCAATACCCACATGATCGGTAATCATGTAAGCAAAGTTGAGACCCAGTTGTGTGTCGCTGCTCATGGTCGCCTTGCCGCCCAGATCGGTGCCTGCCAATGGGCCCTGATCAACCTTGACGCTGGAGCTGTCGGCTTTCGGGTTTACGGTGATGGCACCGGCACGCAGGATGATGTCGCCTTCGGTGTGTGCGTGGGCAAGAGGGGCGACGACAGCGAGCGCAAGGGCGGCTGCGCTGAGCAAAGACTTGTGCATGGGAGCTCCATTGGGATATTTAAAATTTATATAACCAATGGTAATGAGCCCGCAGCTCCGTTCAGTTGACCCAGCTCAATGAAAAGATGAAGTTGTGAAAAATTCGTTAGTTGCCAAGAGTGCCCGGCGCTTTTGATTTACTCCGGCAATTCGTAGACCACGATTTTCTGCGCATCCATCTGATAGCCCGCATCGGCCAGTTCGCTGGTGCTGGCCTTGACCTGCATCGCGCCTACGATCCAGTACGGCTGGTACAGCTCCTCGAGTTTGACGCCCTCTTTGCTGGTTACATGCACGATCTGGTTGGATGGTGGTGGTGGTACGTGGATACAGGCGCCGAAGTAGGGCACCAGTAAGAAGTCGGTGGTACGGCCGTCTTCGCTGACTTCAAGGGGCACGATATAGCCCGGCAGGCGGATCAGTTGGCCGTCCAGCGCCGGGACCACCGGCGCATTGGGCAAGTCCTGTCTGGCTGCCGGTGCGGTCTCCATGTCACCCATTTGAGACAAGTCGTGCAAGGGCGTCATGTCCGGGGCTTCAGGCGGCGCATCCGCCGGGATCATCTCTGACCATGTCAGCTCTTTTGGCTCGGCCGCCCACAGCGGTGTGGCCACCAGCAGTAACAGCGCCAGTACTGCGCGTGACAGTGCAGACCTTTTCATAAACATAAGCTCATAAACGAATGGACAGGCCATCGGCCAGCGATTGTCGGTAGGCGCGCCATGCGGGCACGCAGCCCATCAGCAGGGCCGCCGCCAGAATACCGCCCAGCAGCGTCCATTCATATTCACTTGGCCATGCCAGTGGCAAATACAGCCCGTAATTGGATTGCACGTAGCCTTGTGCAATGGCAATGCACACATACAGCAAACCAACGCCAGCAATCACTCCGGCCAATGCCAGCGCGAGCGCTTCGAAGATCAGCAGGGTTGCGATGTGCCAGGGCCGTGCGCCCACGGAGCGCAGAATCGCCATCTCGCGCCGACGCTCATTGAGGCTGGTCAAAATCGCCGTGAGCATGCCGATCAACCCGGTCAACACTACGAACAGCGAAACCACAAACAGCGCCTTTTCAGCGGTGCTCATCAGGCTCCAGAGTTCTTGCAGGGCCACGCCCGGCAAAATGGCCATCATGGGCTCGCCGCGAAACTCATTGATTTCACGTTGCAGGGCAAAGGTTGAAATCTTGCTGTTCAGGCCCAGCATAAAAGCGGTGATGGCCTGTGGCGTGAGGTCCATATTGCGTGCCTGGTCCGCGCTGACACGTCCGCTACCCTGGGCGGGCACCCCGTTATGCCAGTCGATGTGAATCGCTTCCATGCCGCCAAGACTGATATGCAGTGTGCGGTCAACCGGGGTGCCGGTGCGCTTGAGAATACCGACCACGGTGAACGGTTTGTCGTCATGCTTGACCAGGCTGATCGCGGCCACGCCATGGGCCAGCACCAGCTTGTCCCCCAGTTTGTAGTGCAGGGCCTCGGCGACTTCGGCGCCCAGTACCACCTCGAACGGGTCGGTTGCAAAGGCGCGGCCACTGTCCAGTTTCAAGTTTTGCTTGTGGCCGTACTGGTAGTGCTCAAAGTAGTTCTCGTTGGTGCCCATCACCCGATAACCACGATGAGAATCCCCCAAGGACATGGGGATTGCCCATTTCACTTTCGGGTTGTTGGCGAAGTGCTCAAAGCTGTCCCAACGAATATTGTTGGTGGCATTGCCGATGCGAAACACCGAATACAACAGCAGGTTGACCGAGCCCGAGCGGGCGCCAACGATCAGGTCTGTGCCGCTGATGGTGCTTGCAAAGCTGGCCCGGGCTTCGGTGCGCACCCGCTCGACTGCCAGCAGCAGGCACACCGAAAGGGCAATGGCGAAGGCAGTCAGCAGTGCGGTAAAGCGACGGTTAGCCAGGCTGGCCAGCGCTAGACGAAACAGATACATCTCAGACCTCTACCTTTGTTGCAGCGCGATTGAGTTCCGACAACGACAGGTTGCGGTCGAACAGGGGGGCCAGGCTTTGATCGTGACTGACAAACAGCAGGCTGGCGCCAGCCTCGCGGCACTCGGTAAACAGCAACTGGATAAAGGCTTCACGAGCGTCGGCATCCAGCGCGGAAGTGGGTTCGTCGGCAATCACCAGTTCGGGCTGGCCGATCAATGCGCGGGCGGCGGCGACACGCTGCTGCTGGCCAATCGATAGTGAATCTGCGCGTCGCTCCAGCAGCGCCGGGTCTTTGAGGCCCAAATGTGCGAGCAGGGTTTGTGCGGCGTTATCCACACTGCCATGACGCTGCACGGCACGGCTGGCGCGTAGTTTGGAAAAGTGGCAAGGCAGTTCAACGTTCTCGCGAACCGATAAAAACGGCAGCAGATTGAACTGCTGGAAGATATAGCCCGTGTGATCAACCCGAAAACGATCGCGCGCCCCCGAGCCTAGTTCGCTCAGTTCCTGGCCCAGCAAACGGATCGTGCCCCGGTTGGCTTTTTGCACCCCGCCCAGCAAGCCCAGCAGAGTGGTTTTACCGCTACCGCTGGGGCCTTTGAGAAACAGGGTTTCACCGGGTTCCAGGCGAAACGCCGGGATATCCAGCAGCACGGGGTGTCCCGGCCAGCTGAAACTCAGGTCGCTCAATTCGATAAGTGCTTGGGTCATGGGGGGAGGAAATCGCCTGTGTCATCGGGGGGTGTTTTTTGTGGGAGCGGGCTTGCTCGCGATTCCGACGCTGCAATCTTTCAGTGAAAGCACCGTGACGCCATCGCGAGCAAGCCCGCGCCCACAGAGGGGCGGGTATTTAAAACTTCAGCGTAGGTGCCTTGGCCGTCACTTCCACCGCTTGCTGACCGCTTGGGCCGATCAGTTGTACCTTGAATTTATGAGTGCCGGGGAATGTCTTGAAAAACTGGGTCAGGTCCAGAGCTTTCAGAGCATCCGGTTTGCTGCACGTAAACGCGTAGTGGGCTTCGATATCGCTATGGTGGTGCTCGCCCTTGGCTGCGCCTTCTTCAGGAGCCGGTTCGAACAGCGGACTCTTGAGCTCCTGATCGTCAGCTATGCAGCCAGCTGCCTTCGGGATGCTGAACAGTACCAGCGGGTCTTCCAGTTGTTTACGGGCCAAACTGACCTTGGCTTTATCATCTTGGGTCGTGGCCACGTGTTCAAAGCCCACCAGATTCATTGACGGACCGTCGAGGTCCAGCTCCAGTGTCTGGCCGTCCAGCGCCACATTCAAGCTTCCCACGCCATGCTCATGGGGCGCCAGGCTGCCGTGTTCATGGTCGTGATCGTGATCGTGATCGTCGGCGGCGTGAGCCATCGCCAGCGGCAACAAGGCAAACGGCAAAGCAAGAAGCAAGCGGCGCATGGGAGCACTCCAGCAAGAAATATGAATGTTTTGTTATGTGATCTTATAACAAGTGTTGCGAGAGTTTGCCCGTGTGCTTGGCGTTACGCAAGACGCATGGGAGCATGGCTTCATGAAATTTCAGGAGCACAACGATGGTGCGCATTCGCGGAACGATAGGTGACTGGCCGGTCGATTTGACGGTGGAGCTGGATGATAGCGATTGGGCGAAGCTGGGTGCGCAGTTGCCCGTGGGTGATGCGCCGGCCACTGCGCCACCTGCCAAGCCCGCGAGTCAGGACGATGCTGTATGGGAAACGACCAAAGACTTGCTGCGCAAGGCTGGCCAGATGACCGGGCCTGAACTGCTGGGCCAGCTTGAAGCGCTGACCGGCAGTACGGGCGCAGGCAAGCGCTTGTTGGTGCGCCTGCGTCATTGTGCCGAGGTCAAGGTGATCAGCGGTGCAGACTCACCTATCTATAGCTGGGTTGTGTAGAACAGTTGGCACCCAGCTTGGTGGGAGCGGGCTTGCTCGCGATTCAGGTGCTGCGGTTTTACAGTTGAACCGCAGTGACACCATCGCGAGCAAGCCCGCTCCCACGATCAGGTTTCAGTACAGCGCAGCAAACAGTTTGCGGCGGTACGTGGTGACCAGCGGGTGGTCGTTGCCCAGCAGGTCGAACACTTGCAGCAACGTCTTGTGGGTGATGCCTTCGTTATAGCTGCGGTTGCGGGTAAACAACTTCAGCAAGCCGTCCAGAGCCCCTTCATATTGCTGGCGCGACAATTGCTGAATCGCCAGTTGGTACGCCGCTTCATCGTCCTGCGGGTTTTGCGCCACGCGGGTTTTCAAATCGGCAACATCCGGCAAGTCTGCCGCCTGACGCAAAAACGTCAGCTGAGCCTTGGCTCCTGCCAGCTCGGCTTTGTGCTCGTCGCTTTTGACGGCATCCAGCACGGCCTGCGCTTCAGTCAACTCACCGCGCTCGGCCAGGCAACGGCCGTACAGGATCAGTGCCTTGGCGTTGCTGTTGTCTTCGGTCAGGATACTTTTGAGCAGGGCTTCGGCATCGGCAAAACGGCTTTCGGCAAATAGAGCCTGGGCCTGTACCAGCGGGTCTTCTACCTCAGGTTCAGGCATGACCACGTGGGGGGCGAGCATGGCGCGGATCGCCGATTCAGGCTGTGCTTCCTGGAACCCGTCGACCACCTTGCCGTCCTTGAACAGCACGACCGTGGGTAAAGTCTGAATGCCGATACGGCCCACAATGTCCTGCTCGACATCGCAATTGACCTTGGCCAGCAGCAACTCGCCCTGATAATCCTCGGCGATTTGCTCCAGGATCGGCAGCATCACCTTGCAGGGCGCGCACCACTCGGCCCAGAAATCCACCAGCACGGGCTGCTCGAAAGACGCCTGTACAACCAGTTTGTCGAAGTCAGCGGAGGTTACGTCGAAGCTGAAAGAGGGCGTAGGCTGATTCATTATGTGTCTCGAAGCAGGTAAATGAGGGCAACTATAAAGGCTGGACGCGAGCGCTGAAAGGCGTTGGTTCGCGTTGCGCGTGATACAGGCTGACGTTGCGAAATTCGTGGGGTTCGGCCAGATCGGGCAAGGTCAGTGCCTTGAGCATTTCCAGCTGCCGATACAGCGGATGCCTGAAGTCACGCACCCGGGAGTCAGCGACCAGTGCCTGTTGGCCGCGGGCGAGGAAGTGATCCAGCAGCGGCAGGTTTTCGCGGTCATACAGCACGTCAGCCACCAGGATCAGGTCAAACCGGTCGGCCTCGGCAAAAAAATCCGTGGAATAGCCGAGCTGCACATCATTGAGTTGCGCATTTGCCCGGCATGCTGCCAGCGCCAGCGGGTCAAGGTCGCAGGCCACGACTTCCAGCGCCCCGGCCCGGGCAGCAGCAATCCCCGCGACGCCGGAGCCAGCACCAAAATCCAGCACGGGCTTGCCTTTGACCCAGTGCGGCCGATCGGCCAGAAAGCGCGCCAACGCCAACCCGCTGGCCCAGCAAAACGCCCAATAGGGCGGCTCGTAGAGAATGCGCCGGGTTTCGTCAGGGGTGAAGGCGCGATCCATATTGTGCGCATCGATCAACCAGAGCTTGAGCGCGGTGTCGGGCAAGTCGGTGATGACCAGTTGCGCATCACCCAATAACTCGCCTAGCGACTGCTGCAGGTCTAGCGGTGTGTTCATGGCGCTTTGACGAGTGCCAGGGTCCCCAACGCCTGCGTAGTGGGCTGGCTGATAATCCGTGAAGGCAGGTGCAGGATCAGTTGCCCGGACTGGCTGGCGCGTCCGCGCAGTTCGACCTGCGCACCGGCCGGGAAGGCCTCGGGGTTGAATCGCAGCTTGAATGGCAGGGCCTGGTTGTTGCCGATGATTTTGCTGCTGGCCATCAGTCCTTGGGGGCGTCCGCGGTCGTCGACGATCAGTATGGCCAGCTCAACCTCGGCGCCTGCCGGCACGCCAGTCAGTACGCCACTCAACTCGCGCTGATACGCCGGTAGCGGGCCAAGGTCAGCCGGGGCGTCGGTTTTTGGCTGCGTCAGCACTTGGGGCTGTGCCGATTTGGGTGGCTCACTGCTACAAGCCACCAGCAAACTGGCAAGGCACAGCAAAACAAGCGTTCGTAGCGGCATACACGGCTCCAGCAGCAGGTCAGTCGATGTAACAGATGGTGTAAAACATAGTAGCCCGTCTGTATACCGTAAAGCCTATGGCTTGTCTTGCCAGTGGGATGCGCTAACATGGCGCTCCCCATTTTTGTTGGCTGCCACCATGCACTGTCCCTTCTGCGGTGCCAACGACACTAAAGTCATCGACTCGCGTCTGGTCGCCGAGGGCGACCAGGTGCGTCGCCGGCGCGAATGCCTGGCCTGTGGTGAGCGTTTCACCACCTTTGAAACAGCCGAGTTGGTGTTACCCCGTCTGATCAAGCAAGACGGCAGTCGTCAGCCCTTCGACGAAGATAAGCTGCGCGCCGGCATGCAGCGGGCGCTGGAAAAGCGCCCGGTGAGTGTCGAGCGCCTTGAAGCCGCCCTTGCCCGAATCAAGCACAAGCTACGCGCCACCGGCGAACGTGAAGTCAAATCGCTGGTTGTTGGTGAACTGGTCATGGGCGAGCTGCAAAAGCTCGACGAAGTGGCCTATATCCGCTTTGCCTCGGTCTATCGACGCTTCCAGGACTTGAACGAGTTCCGCGAAGAGATCGACCGACTTGCCCGTGAGCCTTCCAAAGAATGACCCAGTCCCCTGAACAATCGATTTTAGACATCCATTACATGGCCCGCGCCATCGAGTTGGCGCGCAACGGTTTGTACACCACCCATCCCAACCCGCGTGTCGGTTGCGTGATCGTGCGTGACGGGCAGATCGTTGGCGAAGGCTGGCATGTGCGCACCGGCGAGCCCCATGCCGAAGTCCACGCCCTGCGCGCAGCGGGCGAGCTGGCCCGTGGCGCCACGGCCTATGTCACCCTTGAGCCGTGCAGCCATCACGGCCATACCCCGCCGTGCGCCGAAGGCCTGATCACGGCTGGCGTGGCGCGTGTGGTTGCGGCCATGCAGGACCCCAATCCGGAAGTCGCCGGGCGCGGCCTCAAGCGTCTGGCCGACGCCGGGATTGAAGTGCTCAGCGGTGTGCTGGAAGCCGATGCCCGGGCGCTGAACCCGGGCTTCCTGAAGCGCATGGAACATGGCCTGCCGTTTGTGCGGGTCAAGCTGGCGATGAGCCTTGATGGTCGCACCGCGATGGCCAATGGCGAAAGCCAGTGGATCACCGGTCCCGAGGCGCGCTCTGCGGTACAGCGTCTGCGGGCCCAGGCCAGCGTCGTACTGACCGGTGCCGACACGGTTCTGGCCGACGGCGCACGCCTGACCGTGCGTGGCCCAGAGTTGGGCCTGAGCCCTGAGCTGACGGCATTGGCGCTCAGCCGGCCGCCGCTGCGGGTACTGATCGACGGGCGTTTGCGGGTGCCGCTGGATGCGCCTTTTTTCAAGGCAGGCCCGGCGCTGGTCGCCACCTGTGTGCCGCCTGCCGAACAGTACCGCACGGGGCCCGAATGCCTGGTGATCCACGGTGCCAACGGCCAGGTTGATCTGCGCAAATTGCTGGTTGCGCTGGCGGCACGCGGCGTCAACGAAGTGCTGGTCGAGGCCGGACCGCGCCTGGCCGGGGCATTTGCCGATCAAGGCCTGGTCGATGAGTACCAGATCTTCGTCGCGGCCAAGTTCTTGGGCTCCACAGCCCGGCCACTGCTTGAGTTGCCGTTGACCCACATGAGCGAAGCACCATTGCTCAAAATCACTGAAATGCGCGCGGTGGGCGATGACTGGCGAGTCACCGCCATTCCCGTGCCGCCAGCGAGCGTATAATTCTCAGTCTTCGTTTTACGCAGGCTTTGTTCTCAAGGGGAACGCCATGTTTACCGGCATCATCGAATCCATCGGCAGCATCCGTGCATTGACCCCCAAGGGCGGTGATGTGCGAGTTTCCATCGACACCGGCAAGCTCGACCTGAGCGATGTCAAACTCGGCGACAGCATCGCGATCAATGGCGTGTGCCTGACCGCCGTTGAACTGCCGGGCAACGGCTTTGCGGCTGACGTCAGCCGCGAAACCCTGGATTGCACCGCGTTCAACGACCTGAAAAGCGGCAGCCGGGTCAACCTTGAAAAAGCCCTGACGCCGACCACGCGCCTGGGTGGTCATCTGGTGAGCGGTCACGTTGATGGCGTGGGTGAAGTGATCTCCCGTGAAGAGAACGCCCGTGCCATCGAGTTTCGTATCCGTGCGCCCAAGGAACTGGCCAAGTACATCGCCCACAAAGGCTCGATCACGGTCGACGGCACCAGCCTGACCGTGAACTCGGTCAATGGCGCCGAGTTCTCCCTGACCATCATTCCGCACACCCTGAGCGAAACCATCATGGACGACTACCGTCCGGGTCGCCGGGTCAACCTCGAAGTCGATTTGCTGGCGCGTTACCTTGAGCGTCTGCTGCTGGGCGACAAAGCCGCCGAGCCGACCTCGGGTGGCATCAGCGAAAGTTTTCTGGCCGCCAACGGCTACCTCAAATCCTGACTTAAGGGGGTGCCGCGTGGCGCTCAACAGCATCGAAGAACTGGTTGAAGACATCCGCCAAGGCAAGATGGTCATCCTCATGGATGACGAAGACCGCGAGAACGAAGGCGACCTGATCATGGCCGCCGAGTGCTGCAAGGCCGAGCACATCAACTTCATGGCGCGCTTCGCCCGTGGGCTGATCTGCATGCCGATGAGCCGCGAGCGCTGCGAGCTGCTCAAGCTGCCATTGATGGCGCCGCGCAATGGCTCCGGCTTTGGCACCAAGTTCACCGTATCGATTGAAGCGGCTACCGGCGTGACCACCGGCATTTCCGCCGCTGACCGCGCGCGCACCGTGCAAGCGGCTGCGGCCAAGGACGCCAAGGCCGAAGACATCGTCAGCCCTGGCCACATCTTCCCGCTGATGGCCCAGGCGGGCGGCACCCTGGCCCGCGCCGGTCACACCGAGGCGGCCTGCGACCTGGCGCGCATGGCCGGTTTCGAGCCAAGCGGCGTGATCTGCGAAGTGATGAACGATGACGGCACCATGGCTCGTCGTCCGGAACTGGAGACCTTTGCGGCCGAGCACGGCATCAAGATCGGCACCATTGCCGACCTGATTCACTACCGGATGATCCATGAACGTACCGTTCAGCGGATTGCCGAGCAGCCACTGGACAGCGAACTGGGCCAATTCAATTTGGTGACCTATCGTGATTCAGTCGAAGGCGATGTGCACATGGCCCTGACCCTGGGCAAGATTTGCGCCGAAGAACCGACCCTGGTTCGGGTACATAACATGGACCCGCTGCGTGACCTGCTGATGGTCAAACAGCCGGGCCGCTGGAGCTTGCGCGCCGCCATGACCGCGGTAGCAGAGGCGGGCAGCGGTGTGGTGCTGTTGTTGGGGCATCCGCTGGACGGCGACGTATTGCTGGCCAATATCCGCGAAACCGCGGACCACGCGCCGGTGAAAAAACAGACCACCTACAGCATCGTCGGTGCCGGTTCGCAGATCCTTCGTGACCAGGGCGTGCGCAAAATGCGCCTCATGAGTTCACCAATGAAGTTCAATGCCATATCCGGTTTCGATCTGGAAGTTGTAGAATACGTGCCCTCCGAATAAAGACCGGTCGTGTCCTGTCCGAAATTCGTGGCCCAATATCCTTAAAGAACGCACGCGAGTGCGTTCTGGCTCTTTAATACGAGACATACCGAATGACCCTGAAGACCATCGAAGGTACCTTCATCGCCCCCAAAGGGCGCTACGCTCTGGTAGTTGGCCGTTTCAACAGCTTTGTTGTCGAAAGCCTGGTGAGTGGTGCCGTTGATGCCCTGGTTCGCCACGGTGTGAACGAAAGCGACATCACCATCATTCGTGCGCCGGGTGCGTTCGAAATCCCGCTGGTTGCGCAAAAAGTTGCCCAGCGCAACGAGTTCGCCGCCATCATCGCCTTGGGCGCCGTGATTCGTGGCGGTACTCCGCACTTCGAATACGTTGCTGGCGAATGCACCAAGGGCTTGTCCCAGGTGTCCATGCAGTTCGGCGTACCGGTAGCATTCGGTGTACTGACTGTTGATTCGATCGAGCAAGCCATCGAGCGTTCCGGCACCAAAGCCGGCAACAAAGGCGCTGAAGCTGCCTTGTCCGCCCTTGAAATGGTCAGCCTGTTGGCACAGTTGGAGGCCAAGTGATTTCCGACGAAAGCGATCGTTTCAACCCGCGCGATCCAAAACCTGCGGACGCTGGCAAACCCTCCAAGAGCGCCAAGCGCCGTGAAGCGCGTCAACTCGCGACTCAGGCCCTGTACCAATGGCACATGGCCAAGCAGTCGTTGAACGAGATCGAAGCGCAGTTTCGCGTCGATAACGACTTCACCGACGTTGACGCCGCTTACTTCCGTGAAATCCTGCACGGCGTACCTGCGCACAAAGGCGAGATCGATGCTGCGCTGATTCCGTGCCTGGACATCACCATCGAAGAACTCGACCCGGTTGAGCTGTCTGTTCTGCGCCTGTCCACCTGGGAGCTGATCAAGCGTGTCGACGTGCCTTACCGCGTTGTGATCAACGAAGGTATCGAGCTGGCTAAAGTGTTCGGTTCCACCGACGGCCACAAGTTCGTCAACGGTGTGCTCGACAAACTGGCGCCACGCTTGCGTGAAGCTGAAGTAAAGGCTTACAAGCGCTAAACGGCGCTGTCGGCCATGGGCGAGTTTGAGCTGATCCGCAACTTCTTCGCTGCCGCGCCCTGTGCGCAGCGCGGCGAGGGTGTTGCCCTGGGGATTGGCGACGACTGCGCCCTGCTGGATGTTCCCTTCGGGGAACAGCTGGCGATTTCCACCGACACCCTGGTAGCCGGGGTGCACTTCGCAGATCCTTGCGACCCTTTCTTGCTCGGTCAGCGTTCGCTGGCGGTGGCGGCCAGTGATTTGGCGGCCATGGGCGCAACACCCCTTGCCTTTACCCTTGCCCTGACCTTGCCGACGGTTGAAGCCGATTGGTTGGAGGCGTATGCCCGCGGTTTAAACCTGATGGCCCAAGCCTGTGGCCTGCGCCTGATTGGCGGCGACACCACGCGCGGCCCGTTATGCCTGACGCTCACGGTGTTCGGCCGGGTACCCAGCGGCCAGGCCCTGACCCGCAGCGGTGCCCGACCCGGCGACCTGTTGTGTGTGGGCGGTGAGCTGGGCAATGGGGCTGGCGCGTTGCCGCTGGTGTTGGGGCAGCGTACCGCCGAGCCGATCATCAGCGAACCGTTGCTGGCCCATTACTGGTCGCCGCAGCCGCAGCTGGCGCTGGGTCAGGCATTGCGCGGCAAAGCCACTTCGGCATTGGACATCTCCGATGGCCTGCTCGCCGACTGTGGCCATATTGCCTTGGCGTCACAGGCGGGTCTGGTGATTGAGCTGGACCGGGTGCCCGTGTCATTGGCGCTGGAAGAGTTCCTGGGCGATAGCGGTGCGCAGCAAGCGGCGTTGAGCGGGGGTGACGATTATGTTCTGGCGTTCACCTTGCCCGCGCTTGAACTGCCGACGTTGCTGGCCGATGGCTGGCCGATCCATGTAATTGGTCGCGTGGTCGAAGGGCAGGGCGTGATACTGCTGGATACGGATGGCTCAGACATCACCCCTGCAGTGCGCGGATATCAGCATTTTCATGCTTGACCCTGTGGGAGCGGGCTTGCTCGCGATGACATCGCCACGTTCAGCCTGATACACCCCATCGTCTGTTTCGCGAGCAAGCCCGCTCCCACAGGTAATGTGTGTGCCATAAGTCATCAAACTTTTAGATATTTATCCTCGGTAATTCAGCCTAAGCGTCTGTTGGAACCTCCTGTTACAATGCCGCCTCTGCGAATTTCCAGTCCTCAAACTGATCAGGAGCACACGGTGCCCGTCGTTTTCGTTGCCGCTTGCAAGTTGCCTACCCCCTTTGCCGAATTCACCATGCATGGCTTCCTTGAGAAAACCACGGGCCGTGAACACGTTGTGCTCAGTTTGGGCGACGTGGCCGATGGTGCTCCGGTGTTGGGGCGGGTTCATTCTGAATGCCTGACGGGTGATGCCCTGTTCAGCCAGCGCTGTGACTGCGGTTCTCAGCTCGAAGCGGCCTTGCAGGCCATTGCCCGCGAAGGGCGTGGAGTGCTGTTGTACCTGCGCCAGGAAGGCCGTGGCATTGGTTTGTTGAATAAAATCCGTGCCTACGAGCTGCAAGATGGAGGCGCCGATACCGTTGAAGCCAACGAGCGTCTTGGCTTTGCTGCCGACCAGCGCGATTACGCCATCTGCCTGCCGATGCTTGAGCATGTAGGCGTGCAGTCGTTGCGTTTGATGACCAACAATCCGCGCAAGGTCAAAGCCTTGACCGATATGGGTATCACCGTGGCAGAGCGTGTTCCGCTGCACACGGGGCACAACCCGCACAACAAACTGTACCTGGCGACCAAGGCGAACAAGCTCGGTCACATGATGGGCAACCAGCATCAAAACGAGGCTGACCCGGCGTGACCCGCGGTCAGCGCCGTCGGCGCCTGAGCTTCAGCTGGTGGCAACAGCTGATACTGACCCTGCTCCCGCTGGCGCTGGCCAACTGGTTTTTTGGCGACTCCGAGCCGCTGTTGCCTGATCTGACGATGCCGTTCTTTATTGCCGGCGTGGCATCCATGTTCGCGACCCTGCGCACGTTCGGGCCTTACAAACATGGCCTGATCAACCTGCAAAAAGCCCTCGACACCCCGCAAGAACCGGCGGCCTGGGATGAGCTGGCCCGTGTGCGTCATCGTGCCTTGCTGGCAGCGGGGTTGCCCACCTGGATCGCCGCCCTGGCAGTGTTTGTCGGGCTTGAAGGTGTGCCCCTGTTGCTGCTGGCCTTGTCGACGCTGGTCCTGTTTTACCTTTACCGCATTCCCCGCCAGGTCGGCTGATGCGCGTCTGGCTGGCGGCTCTGCTGCTGAGCGCCAGCATGCCTTCTCTGGCCACCCTGCGTGTGGTCAGCCTTTCACCTTCCTTGTCTGAAATGGTTGTCGAACTGGGCGTTGCCGATGTGCTGGTGGGGCGTCTGGATGCGGGCGAGCCATTACCGGAGCTGGCCAGCGTGCCCTCGGTGGGCCGCTACGGGCAATTGGACATGGAGCGCCTGCTCAGCCTTCAACCCGACCTGCTGTTGCTCTGGCCGGGCAGTGTGGGCATCGCACAGCGCGAACAGCTGCGTAGCCTGAAGATCCCGACCTACATTGCTGAGCCCGTCAGCCTCGAACAACTGGCGGATCAGGTTGAAGCCCTGGCCGCTGCCCTCGGGCGTCCGGCACGGGGGCACCAGTTGGCTGGCCAGTTGCGTCAGCGTCTTGCCGGGTTACGGGCGCAGTATCAGAGCGACAAGCCAGTGCGAGTGTTCTATCAGGTATGGGATCAGCCTCTGTACACCATCGGTGGCGGGCAAATCATCAGTGATGCGCTGGCCGTGTGCGGGGCGAAAAATGTGTTTGACGACCTCAAGCTGCCCGCGCCGCAAGTCAGTATTGAGTCCGTTCTGCAGCGCAATCCCGAGGTGATCATTGCCAGCACCCAGGCGCAGCTGGATGCCTGGAAAGCCTGGCCGCAGATTGATGCGGTCAAGCATGGGCGTTTGCTGTTGTTGGCCGACAAAGGCCTGGAACGCCCAAGCGGGCAGATGCTGGAAGCGACGGCGAAACTGTGTGAACAACTGGCGTCTCACTAACCCCCCCCCCTGTGGGAGCGGGCTTGCTCGCGATAGCATCAACCCGCTCTACCCGGCACACCGTGGCGCCTGAATCGCGAGCAAGCCCGCTCCCACAAAGTCAGAGCGTTGGGGTCCAGGTGATGGCCAGTTGCAAGCTACGCTGCTCTTCGCGATAGCCGTAGTAGTTGCCGTCATAGCTGTAGAGCGCGCGGGTGAAGCGCTTGTCCAGCAGGTTGTCGACCTTCACATCGAACCGCACTTCTGAACTGGCCTGCCAGTTGCCGCGCAGCCCCAGCACGCCATACCCGCCAATGGGTTGCTTGTTGTCTTCATCGTTGAAGCTGCGGCTCACCGCTTGCCAGCTGGCGCCGACACCCACCTTGTCGAATTGCCGATCCAGATCCAGGCTCAACGTCCGGCGTGCGCGACGGCCCAACGTGTGGCCGGTGTCTTTATCGCGAGGGTCGATGATCGCGATGCCCAGACTGCTCTGCCAGCCGAACCACTCCTGCTGCAAGGCACTTTCGAAACCGGTGATGTGTGCCGCGCCGATGTTCTGCTGGATGAAGTCGGCATCGGCCACAATCGCGTCACGAATCTCGGTACGGTACAGCGAGGTTTCCAGGCGGCTGGTTTCACTCAGCTGGCTGCGCCACTGCAGTTCGTAGCTCTTGGAATATTCCGGTTTGAGATTCGGGTTGCCGAATTGTGGGTAGTACAAATCATTGAACGTAGGTGCGCGAAACCCCTCGCTGTAAGACAGCAGCACATCATTGTCGGCGTTGAGCGGTACAGTCAGGCTGGCGCTCCAGGTGTTGTGGCTGCCGAATTGCTGGTTCTGATCGTGACGCAGGCCCAGCTCGGTCGAAAAGTAATCACCGTGAAAGCGGTGCTGGATAAAGGCGGCGCGATTCCAGCGACTGTCTACGTCGAAAACGGTACTGCTGCGCACGCGGTCTTCATAGGTGTCTGCGCCCAGGATCAGGGTGTTTTGATCGTCCAGCGTCAGGTTGTTTTGCCAGTTCAGCGAGTCGCGATAGGTATTGAAGCTGTAGAGGTCCGGGCTGAGCTTGTCCCGGGTTTTTTCACGGTTCTCGCTGTGGCCCAGCTCCAGGCGTGAATTCCAGCGCTCGGCGAGTTGGGCGTCGATAAAACTGGCGACGCTGCTGATATCGAAGTCGCTGTAAAGTTGCTGGCCGCTGACTGTCATGGTGCTCGGGTCCCAGCGCCCGAACGAGTTGTCGAGTTCGGTCTTGCCGATGTTCTTCATCGCCGTCAATCCGACCTCAAGGTCTTCGCTCAGGTAGTGGCTCAGGTTCAGGCTGAGTGACTTGTTGCGATAAGCATCATGGTCGTTGTCGCTGGGGAAGGACTCGTGAGTACGGTTGATCCCCGCGGTCTGTTCGAGACTGGCGCTCAAGTTGTAGCGTGTTTGCGCATCACCACCGGATATCCCGACGCTGTTGTCTGAGCTGCCATAGCTGCCCATCGCGCTGCGGACTCGAAGCTGCGGGGCCTGATTGGCGCCACGGCGAGTGAAAATCTGAATCACCCCGCCGATCGCATCACTGCCGTAGATCACTGATCGCGATCCGCGCAGCACTTCCACGCGTTCGATCTGATCGATATTCAGGTACTGCAAGTTGCTGTCGGCCGAAGTGGCATTGGCCATGCGTTGGCCGTCCACCAGCACCAGGCTTTGTGCCGACTTGGTGCCGCGAATATAAATCCCCGGCAAACCGCCGCGCCCGCCGCTGCGCGCCACTTGAACGCCCGGTACCCGGCCCAGCAGGTCGGTCAGGCTGGTGGGTTGCAGGCGGTCGATATCGTCACGGGTGAACACGCTGTTGGCGCTGCTGCTGTCGGAGCGCGCTTCAACCTGGCGATTGCCGGTAATCAGTGTTTGCGGGAGTTTGAGCGCGTCTTCGCGCTCAGCGGCGTTGGCCAGCAACGGGCTGCTGAGGATTAAAACCAGACGAAGGTGTTTCATGGGCTCTCGGTATCAAACCTGTAGCCGCTGCCGCAGGCTGCGATAAGGTCCGCAGGACCTTCGCTATGTAAAGCGCGATCCCTTCGGGCTCGATCGCAGCCCGAAGGCAGCGGCTACAGGTACAGGTTGGTCAGAGACCCAGCAATGCCATGCGCTGGCGCACCGAGGCTTCAATGCCTGGCGCATCCAGGCCGCACTCGGCCAGCATCTGGCTCGGTTTGGCGTGCTCAACGTAGATGTCCGGCAGGCCCAGGTGCAGGACTGACTTGAGCACGTTTTCACGGGCCAGGAACTCGCTGACACCCGCACCGGCGCCACCCATGATGGCGTTTTCTTCGATGGTCACCAGCAGATCATGGCTAGCAGCCATTTCGCGTACCAGTGCTTCATCCATTGGTTTGACGAAGCGCATATCGACCACGGTGGCGTCGATTTTTTCTGCCACGAGCAAGGCTTCGGCCAGTTGCACGCCAAAAACCAGCATGGCGACCTTGGAGCCCTGGCGACGAATCACGCCTTTGCCGATTTCCAGCGGCTCAAGGTTTTTTTCGATGGGTGCGTTCGGGCCGGTCCCGCGCGGGTAGCGCACGGCCGCCGGGCCGTTGTACAGATGGCCGGTGGTGAGCATCTTGCGCAGTTCGTTCTCGTCGCTCGGGGTCATGATGACCATGCCCGGGATGCAACGCAGGAACGACAGGTCGAAGCTGCCTGCGTGGGTCGGGCCGTCTTCGCCCACCAGACCTGCACGGTCGATGGCGAACAGTACGTCCAGATTCTGTACGGCGACGTCATGCACCAACTGGTCGTAACCGCGCTGCAGGAATGTCGAATAAATAGCCACGACAGGCTTGGCGCCTTCGCAGGCCATGCCGGCAGCGAACGTCACAGCGTGCTGTTCGGCAATCGCCACGTCGAAATAACGCGTGGGGAAACGTTCGCTGAAAGCGATCAGGTCCGAGCCTTCTTTCATGGCCGGAGTGATGCCCATCAAGCGTTCATCGGCGGCGGCCATGTCGCACAGCCACTCGCCAAAGACGGCCGAGTACTTCGGCCCGCTCGCCACTTTTGGCGCCGCTTTCGGAGCGTTCAGCGGTTCAAGCTTGGTGATGGCGTGATAGCCGATCGGGTCAGCTTCGGCGGGAGCAAACCCTTTGCCTTTCTTGGTGACGATATGCAGGAACTGCGGACCTTTGAGGTCGCGCATATTGCGCAGCGTCGCGATCAGGGTCGGCAGGTCGTGGCCATCGATAGGGCCGATGTAGTTCCAGCCCAGCTCTTCAAACAGCGTGCCGGGTACCAACATGCCCTTGGCATATTCTTCGGTACGGCGAGCGATTTCCCACGCGCCAGGCAGACGCGAGAGCACCTTTTTGCTGCCTTCGCGCATGCTGGCGTAAGTGCGGCTCGACAGGATCTTGGCCAGGTAGTTGGACAACCCCCCCACATTGCGCGAAATCGACATGTCGTTGTCGTTGAGGATCACCAACATGTTGGCATCCACTTCCGGCGCGTGGTTCAGGGCTTCAAAGGCCATGCCGGCGGTCAGCGCGCCGTCACCGATCACGGCGATCGCCTTGCGGTCGCTGTTCTGCAGGCGGGCGGCAATGGCCATGCCCAGCGCTGCGCTGATCGAGGTGCTGGAGTGGCCAACGCCAAAGGTGTCGTACTCGCTCTCGGAGCGACGCGGGAAAGCGGCTACGCCGTCTTTCTGGCGCAAGGTCGCCATTTGCTCGCGACGACCCGTGAGGATTTTGTGCGGATACGCCTGATGACCCACATCCCACACCAGTCGGTCGTCCGGGGTGTCGAACACGTAGTGCAACGCAATGGTCAGCTCAATGACACCCAGGCCGGCACCGAAATGCCCGCCCGTCTGGCCGACGGTGTAGAGCAATTCCAGGCGCAACTCATCGGCCAGGGTTTCCAGCTCGGCTTCGGCCAGGCGGCGCAGGCCCGCAGGCGTGCCTGCCCGGTCGAGCAGGGGCGTAGTCGGACGGTTGCGGGGAATCTCTTGAAACGTCGTTGGCATCAGGCGAATCGTTATAGGTATAAGAAGAGGCGGCAGTTTACCTTAAGGAACGTAAGCTGCCCACGCAGTCTGGCACTCGTTAGTAAGACCTTGGCATTAGAGCTGTCAGAAATAATTACCGAGTGTGACGATTAATGGCGGCGCTCAACGATATATCGCGCCAGTTCACGCAGCGGTTCGGCGCCTGCATCAAAATGCCGCAGGGCGTTGAGTGCCTGGTCGCGCAGATCCAGTGCATAGCCTTTGGCCTGCTCCAGACCCATCAGCGCCGGGTAGGTCGGTTTGTCACGTGCGATATCGGCGCCCTGGCGTTTGCCCAACGTCGCGGTATCGCTTTCAACATCCAGAATGTCGTCCTGAACCTGAAACGCCAGGCCAATGGCCCGCGAGTAGATGTTCAGTGCCTGCAGATTTTCGGCAGTCGCGTTGCTGCTGGCCAGGGCGCCCAGTTGCACACTGGCTTCAATCAGGGCCCCAGTCTTGTGCCGATGCATGTTTTCCAGCGCCGCCTGATCGAGCTTCATGCCTACAGAACCCAGGTCAATGGCTTGGCCGCCGACCATGCCCGCCGGGCCTGCAGCCTGTGCGAGGGCCGTCACCATGCGCAAGCGCGTTTCGGCGTCCAGGGTGTTGAGTCGGGGGTCGAGCAGGGCGCTGAACGCAAGGCTTTGCAAACCGTCGCCAGCCAGAATGGCGCAGGCTTCGTCGAAGGCCTTGTGGGTGGTCGGCTGGCCGCGTCGCAGATCGTCATCATCCATTGCGGGCAAATCATCATGCACCAGCGAATAGGCGTGGATCAGTTCGACGGCACACGCCGCGCCATTGGCTTGCTCCGGGGCGCTGCCCAGGGCCTGGCAAGCGGCATAGGCCAGTAGCGGGCGAACGCGCTTGCCGCCATTCATGACGCTGTAGCGCATGGCCTCGTAAAGACGGGCCAGCTCAGGAGCCGGAGCAACAAGCAAACATTCAAGCGCCGCATTGACGCGGGCCTGGCTGCTGATCTGGTAAGCATCAATCATTCGGACTGTTCCGCATCAAAAGGCTCTTGTGCCAACTCACCATCACGCTCAAGCAGGATCTGGACTTTCTGCTCGGCCTGGGCCAATGCGCCCTGGCAGTCACGGGTCAGGCGGATGCCTTGTTCGAAGGCAGTCAGAGAGTCTTCCAGCGACAGCTCGCCATTTTCCAGACGCTCGACCAGTGTTTGCAGGTCAGAGAGCGACTGTTCGAAATCCGGTGAAGCTTTTTTGCGGGCCATGGCGGCATTCTCGGTAGGCGTTAAAACCGGCCGACACTAGCAGACAGCGGGTTTTGGGGCAAATCGGGGGCGGCTTGCCCCCGGTTCAATTTGACCGATAAAACCCGGAAAACCGGCATGGCGACCCATTAGTCGCGCATGTACCCACCGTCCACGTCCATGATTTCGCCGCTCACAAAACTGGCCGCATCCGATGCCAGGAAACACACTGCAGCGGCAATGTCCCGCGGTGTTCCGGCACGTCCCAGGGGCATGTCTGCCAGCACCCTGGCCCGTGCTTCAGGGCTCAGTGCACTGGTCATGTCGGTATCGGTCAAGGCCGGGGAAACGGCATTGGCGGTGATATTGAAAGGCCCGGCTTCACGTGCCAGGCCTTTGGTCAGTGCAATCACGCCCCCTTTGGCGGCGGCGTAGCAGCTGTTGCCCAGCAGCCCGCCACCACGTTTTCCGGCGACAGAGGCTATGTTGATGATGCGTCCCGACCGCCGGGCCATCATGCCTGGCAATACCGCCTTGGCGCAGTAGAAAACACTGTTCAGGTCGATGGCCATGACCCGTTTCCACTCGGCTGCACTCACCTGCAACAGGGGCAAGGTCGAGACGATCCCGGCATTGTTGACCAGGATGTCGACGCTGCCCAAGACCCTCTCAACCTGGCTGACCATTGCCTCCACCTGCTGTTCGTCGGCCACGTCGACCCCCAGCCCGATGGCATGGATGCCCAGTTCGCCCAGTTGGGCAACGGCACGTTCGGCGGCGCTATGGTCGAGGTCGCAGATCGCGACCCTTGCTCCGCATTGGCCAAGGGCGACGGCGATGGCATACCCGATCCCGCGGGCAGACCCGGTGACCAGTGCGTTACGGCCCTCCAGCGAAAGGCTGATCGGCGCAAAATTGGCGGGAGCATTCATTATTATTATCCTTTGGTCTGGGCGCATGTCGGCCTTCCCCCTTGATGGAGAATGGCCGGCTCCGGTTATGTCAGTCGGTTAAGTCAGTCGGTGAAAACAGTCAGGAAGGGGCGTAGCGGCCCAGTGCCAACTGGTCTTTGAGCGGGGCAATGTTCAGCCGCCGAAGCACGCGATACAGCGAAGGTCGGCAGATGCCCAGCGCCCGCGCCGCAGCCGTCATGTTCCAGCGGCAGTCGACGAGTACGCCCAGTACATCTTCGCGCTCACCCAGTGGGGGCGCGGGGATTCTGCCCAGGCGAATCGGTGTGACGTTGTGCGGGTGTGCACGGGACGGTTGCGCAGGCTGCTCTCCCGTTTGTGCCAGAAAATCCGCAGGCAGATCACAGCGCTGGATGCGTGCGCCTTCCATGACGGCACAGGCATAGCGAATGACGGCCCGCATCTGGCGCAGGTTGCCAGGCCAGGCATGCCCGAGGAGCAAGGTCCAGACATCGTTGGCTATCATCTGGCGCGGATCGCAGCCGGGGATCTCGGTGGCGACCATTCGGCACACCAACTCAGCACGGTCAGTGCGATCGCGCAGCGGCGGCAATTGCACCACGCCCGTGGCAATGCGATAGAACAGGTCTTCGCGAAAGCTGCCGTTCTCCACCAGCTGCGTAAGGGACTGGTGGGTCGCACAGATCAGCGCGAAATTCACCGGCACACTGCGTTCGGCACCCAAGGGGGTGATCTCGCGTTCGGCGATCACCCGTAAAAGACGGGTCTGCTGCTCGAATGGCATGTCTCCGATTTCATCGAGGAACAAGGTGCCGCCGTCTGCCTGCGCGACCTTGCCTTTTTTGCCCCCCGGCAGGGCGCCGGAAAACGCGCCACGGGAATAACCGAACAGCTCGCTTTCGATCAGGGTTTCGGGGATGGACGCGCAATTGAGGGCAACCATCGGCGCGGCATGGCGCCGGCTGTGTTCGTGCAGCGCACGGGCCAGCACTTCTTTACCCGTCCCTGTTTCGCCCTGGATGAGCACGGCAATGCCGCGCTCCATCAGGAGCAATGCGCGGCGAAAAGCCTGACGCACTTGCGGATCAGTATCGTGGGAAATGTCGCATTCAGGGTGGACAGCAGTTGTACGGTCTTGGGTAAACGAAGGTTGTTCGTATACGGAAGGCATCAGCGTCACCTTTTATTATTGTATAGCTTGTGACTATGTCGACTCGCCGCACTTGTGATACAGCCGTCGATATGGCGTTAAATGACAGTAACGAGGCGCACCGATATTTTCCAATCCATAATAAATCATCCATTGATACCTTTGAGAGCATCATGATCGAGCTCCGTCACTTGAACTATTTCCGCACGCTCGCCGAAACACTGCACTTTGGTCGCGCAGCAGAACGCCTGCATATTTCGCAGCCGCCACTGTCGCGGCAAATTGCCATGTTGGAGGAGGAACTCGGGGTAAAGCTCTTTGATCGATCGAGTCGACGGGTAGAGCTGACGGAGGCTGGTCAGCGCTTTTACCTGGATACCGCCACGGTGCTGGCTGCGTTCGAACAGGCCAAGCGCAACGCCCTGGCTGCGGCGCGGGGCGCTGCGGGGGAGCTGTCAGTGGGCTTCATGATGTCAACGGCCTACAGCGTTACCCCGGCGATTACCCGGCGCTACGCGGCGCAGTTTCCCCAGGTCAGCCTCAAACTCACCGAGACCTTGCCCCTGGGCCTGGCCGAGGACATCAGCAGCGGCAACAAGGACGTTGCCATCATGTACCGCCCCCAGGACTGCTCCGGGCTCGAATCCGTGACCCTTTACCGGGAAGAAATGACCGTGGTGCTGCCGCCGGGTCATCGACTCCTCGAACAGGCCATCATCGACCCGAGCGAGCTTGCCGGGGAGACCTTCATCATCGTGCCTCGGCGGATTGCACCGGCGCTGCACGACATGATCTACAGCTACTGCCTGCAGCACGGTGTTACCCCGAACATCGGACTGGAAATCAATATGCAGCAAACCATCGTCAACCTGGTGGGTGAAGGCCTGGGGATTGCGATCGTGCCGCGCTCGATGCGCAACATGCGCCTGACCACCACCACCTTCAAACCGTTGCGCGCTGCACCGGTGATTGAAGTGGTGGCGGTGTGGAAGGCCGACAATCACAACCCCTGCATCGAGACCTTCATCGAGAGCGCCCGACAATCCTGTGCGCTGGTGTCTTGTGAAGAGGTGGTGAGTTGAGCCGTGGTTGCTGACGGCCGCGCGCCTCGACCGGTCGCAAACCCCTGAGCCCGTACACGGATCTGAAGTGACAGCTGTCTCCCTGAGTGTCTCCCGCCTGCACTCAGGCGACAGTTGCCCCGGCAACGCTGATTCCCCTGCACCCCTTGCTGCATAAGGCCTGCGCCAACTTGGCCGGGCTTTGGCACCGCTCTTGCTATCGACCTTGCAAACACAATTAATGCAAGGAACACCTTATGCGATCGCCTGTTATTACTGGCTGGTATCACTCGCCATTCGGCAAGTTCGACCAACTCGACCCTGAACTCATGATGGCCGAGGCCGCATTGGGCGCGCTGGCCCACGCTGATATCGCGCCGGAGCAGATCGACTCCGTTCACGTCGGCCATTTCAACGCAGGCTTTCTCTACCAGGATTTTCCATCTGCGCTGCTGGCCAATCACATTCCGCAATTGCGCTTCACGCCTTCAGTTCGCGTGGAAAACGCCTGCTCTACCGGCTCCGCTGCCATCCACTCGGCGCTGCAGGCCGTGCTCAGCGGCCAGAGCAAGCACGCCCTGGTGGTGGGCTTTGAAAAGATGAATACGTTGCCCACCGCCGAGGTCGGCAAGATCCTGCTCAAGTGCTGTTACGCCAAGGAAGAAGCCAACATTGAGGGCGGCTTTGCAGGCGTGTTCGGCAACATTGCGCAGAGTTACTTCGACCGTTACGGCGACCAGTCCGATGCGCTGGCGATGATTGCCGCGAAGAACCATGCCAACGGTGTACTGAACCCGTACGCTCACATGCGCCGGGATTTCGGCTATGACTTCTGCCGTCATCCCTCCGAGAAAAACCCGTTTGTGGTCGGGCCACTGAAACGTACCGACTGCTCTCTGATCACCGATGGCTCGGCCGCGCTGGTGATCAGCCGCGAGGATCTGGTGGGCGGTCGCGGTCAAGCCGTGCGCTTCCGTTCTGCGGTGCAAGTCAACGACTACATGCCGCTGTCCAGGCGAGACCCGACGTTCTTCGAAGGGGCCGCCCGCGCCTGGCAGCAGGCCCTGCAAACAGCAGGTCTGAGCCTGGACGACCTGTCGCTGGTCGAGACCCACGACTGCTTCACGGTCGCTGAATTGATGGAATACGAAGCCATGGGCCTGGCCGAGCGCGGCCAGGGCGCGCGTGTCATCGCCGAAGGCATCAGCCGCAAGGACGGGCGCCTGCCGATCAACCCGTCTGGCGGCCTCAAGTCCAAGGGCCACCCGATCGGCGCCACCGGGGTGTCGATGCACGTCATGGCCGCCATGCAGCTCACGGGCCAGGCGGGGGACATGCAACTGCCCACGGCCGATCGCGCCGGGGTGTTCAACATGGGGGGCGCGGCAGTGACCAACTACGTGAGCATCCTGGAGACCGTGCAATGAAAGGTATCGACAACGTCATGAACCTGGGGGAAATGCTCAACCAGATCGCACGTCGCTATCCCGATGCGCCCGGCTTTATCCGGGGTGGACGTGAATACACCTGGAAAGAAATTTCCATGCGGGTCGATAGCGTCGCCGCCGCGTTGCGCGACCGCGGTATCGGTAGGGGCGACAAACTGCTGGTGCATTCGCGCAATAACTTGCCGCTGTTCGAAAGTGCCTGGGTCGCGTTCCGTCTGGGCGCTGTGTGGGTCCCTACCAATGTGCGGATCACCCCGGTGGAGGCGGCTTACCTGGGCAGCTCCAGCGGCGCGGTGGCCATGCTTTACGACGAAGGTCTCGAACATTACGTCGACGCTGTGCGCGAAGCGTCGCCCAGCCTGCAGACGGTCATTGCCATCGGTCAGCCCCGCAGCGGTGAGCTGGGTTACGAGCAGTTGCTGGATGAGGGCCGCGCTTCGTATGCGGCTTTCCGTGCGGCCGAAGTGAGGTACCACGACCCGCTGTGGTTCTTCTACACCTCAGGCACCACCGGCCACCCCAAGGCCGGGGTGCTGACCCACGGCCAGATGGCTTTTGTCATTACCAACCACATCGCCGACCTGATGCCCGGCCTGAACCAGCACTCGCGTTCGCTGGTGCTCGCTCCGCTCTCCCACGGCGCCGGTATCCATGCACTGGTCAATGTCGCTCGAGGGGCTGCCTGCGTCTTGCCGGCCAGCGACAAGCTCGATTGCGATGAGGCCTGGCGCCTGGTGCAGGAGTACCGCGTGGACAACCTGTTCACCGTGCCGACCATCGTCAAGATGCTCACCGAAAGCGATGCCGTCGACCGCTACGACCACAGCAGCCTGCAACACCTGATCTACGCGGGCGCGCCGATGTACCGCGCGGATCAACGCCATGCCCTGAACAAACTGGGCAAGGTCCTGGTGCAGTATTACGGCCTGGGCGAAGTGACCGGCAACATCACCGTGCTGCCCGCCGACTGCCATGAAAGTGAAGACTCGCCAGACGCCAAGGTCGGCAGCTGCGGCTACCCTCGAACCGGCATGCAAGTGGCGATTCTTGACGAGGCGGGCAACGAACTGGACACGGGCATAGACGGTGAAATCTGCGTGCGCGGGCCCGCGGTGTTCAGCGGTTACTACAACAACCCGAAGGCCAACGAAAGCTGTTTCAAGTTCGGCTGGTTCCACACGGGTGACCTCGGTCATCTGGATGAACAGGGCTACCTGTTCATCACGGGCCGCGCTTCGGACATGTACATTTCCGGCGGGTCGAACGTGTATCCACGGGAGATCGAAGAAGCCCTGCTCAGCCATCCCGCGGTAACCGAGGCTGCGGTGCTGGGTATGCCCGACGCCAAGTGGGGGGAGTCCGGTTACGCCGTCATCGTCACCACTGCCGAGGTCACGGACGAACAACTGCTTGCCTACCTGGAGCCACGCATTGCGCGCTACAAATGGCCCAAGCGCTTTGTGCGCTGGGCCGAAATGCCCAAGTCCGGCTACGGCAAAATCGTCAAGAAACAGATCCGTGCGCTGCTCGAAGAACGGCAGGAGGTCGCCTGATGAATGCTCATTTTGCCGAGCGCAGCGGCGTGCGCACGTTCATCCACGCAGGCCCGTCCCTGGCCCCGCGATTGCTTGACCTGGAAGTGCCCGGCAGCGAAGAGATACGCATCGTCCTGCCGCTGGGCAGCAATGTCGGCGCCAGCCTGCTCAAGGTGCTTGAAGGTCGATGCTTCGCCAGTGCCGTGGGTCGCATTGTGTGTGGCGGCGCCGCGCACCTGAGCTATCACCGCATGATCGTCACCGACAAGCCGGAGCGGCCCTATGACTACGGCCAGCCGGTGGTTCTTGAAGGCCATATCACCTTTATCAGCGGCGCCATCACCGTCGGGCGCGATGTCCGGGGCGCTCCATTGCTGCACGGCCATGCCGGGTTTCTGGACAGCAATGGCGAACAGCACGGCGGGCATCTGGTACTGGACAAACTCATCGTGGGCAGCGAGCCCATGACGATCAGTCTTTGCCTGTTCAATCAGGTGGCCTATCAGGTGCAGCCTGACGCTGAAACCCACTTCAACCTGCTTCACCCCGTTCTCCAGGAGGTGTCATGAACGTCGCTGCAGTCCAGGAATCACAAGTTCAGGGCGGCCGACTGGGCCGTCTGGTCATCGCACGCCTCAAGCCCAATGAAGACATCATCGACAGTGCCGAAGCCCTGTGCAGAGAGCACGGAATCCATCTGGCCGTGGTGCGCGGCGGTCTGGGCAGCCTGATTGATGGTCAGCTCAGCTACCAGGGCCGCGAAGGCATGATGAAGATCCCTGTCGAAGGTCCGGGGGTGGAAATCCTCAGCATCAGCGGCGAAATTCTCAGCGGTGAAAGTCGTCTGCAGGCGGTGCTAGCCGATGCGGACGGCAAGCTCTACGCCGGTCGCCTGGAGCGCGGCAAAAACCTCACGTTCATCACGGTCGAGTTGACGCTGCAGGAGTGGCTGCCCGACTGAACCCTCGCAACCCATAACAAGAAAATCGAAACCGCACACACAGGGTTGTCCCGCAGCCCTGTGTTCGCGGCCTTTCGTTCGTATTGCCACGCCCATCAGGAAAACAATAATGAAAAAAACTCCTTTCGTTCGACTGTCCATGCTCGCCACTACGGGGATTGTCCTGTCGCCCTTGGCGTATGCGGACTTCGTCAAGGACAGCAAGGCCACCCTGGGTTTTCGCAACTACTACTTCAACAATGACTACCGTGATCGCGCCGGTCCCGCCGGGCAAAGCAAGACGGCGGAATGGGCTCAGGGGTTCTTCCTTGATTACAAATCCGGCTTCACCGAAGGCACCGTCGGTTTTGGACTGGACGTGCTCGGTTTGCAGGGTGTGCGCCTGGATGGCGGCAAAGGCAATCACCGCGGCAGCTCGATGATCCCTGATGACAGCGATGGCGGTGCGGTGGATGACTGGAGTCGCCTGGGGCTGACCGGGAAGATGCGCTTTTCCCAGACTGAAGCCCGTTACGGAACGCTGCAGCCGAAGTTGCCGATCCTGGTGGCCAACGATGGTCGAGTGCTGCCGCAAACCTTCGAAGGCGGCATGATTACTTCCAAAGAAGTGGACAACCTGACTCTGGTTGGCGGTCGCCTGGAACACGCCACCGGTCGCGGATCAAGCAACCGCTCGGGGTTCGCGGTTGCTGGGGGCACGCAGCAGAGCAATGAGTTCCTGTTTGCCGGTGCCGACTACAAGCTGACCAAGGACCTCACGCTGCAATACTACACATCCCGGCTGGAAGACTATTACGTGCAGCATTTTGGCGGGCTGGTGCATGTGCTGCCGCTGGGCGAGGGGCAGTCGCTGACGACTGATCTGCGTTACTTCAAGACTGACGCCGACGGTCGCAACGACTCCGCCTCGGGTCGCGCAGCCGGTTATCGGGTCAGTGGCCTGGGTGATACCGCTGGCAAAATCGACAACGACACCTGGAGTGCGATGTTTACCTATGCCCTTGGGGGCAACTCTTTCCTGCTCGGTTACCAGAGTGTGTCCGACAGCGGCAACTTCGTGCAGCTTAACCAGGGCAATACCAACGAGGGGGCAGCAGGCAGCAGCATTTACCTGTTCACCGATCGCCTGATCACCAGCTTCACCCGGGCAGGTGAGCGTACGGCATTCGGGCAGTACGGCTACAACTTCGCCGGGCTGGGCATGCCGGGGCTGGTGGCGTCCGTGACCTACCTCAAAGGCACTAATATCCGCATGGCGAGCGGTGGCACCGAGAAAGAGTGGGAGCGCGATCTGGCCCTGGATTACGTGGTGCAGACAGGGACCTTCAAGGGCGTCGGGTTCAGCTGGCGTAACGGAACGATGCGCAGTGGCGTGCCCAGCGAATATGCCCAGGATCAGAATCGGGTATCTATCAACTATACCCTGGCGTTGTTCTAGTCCAGAGGGGCTCGGCTGCCAGAGCAATGCTGCTCAAGTGTGGGAGCGGGCTTGCTCGCGATGGCCTCCAGAACGCCACATTTACTCAGTAAATACGCGTCATCGTTAACGACCATCGCGAGCAAGCCCGCTCCCACAGAGGCAAAAAATCGCTTAAGTGAACAACATTGTCGGCTGCCAGAGCCCCTTGTTGTTTACCTATCGTTGAAATTTGATCTGCTGAGGACAGGTGTCACTTGTTGCGCTGGCCAGCGAGACAGTTGAGGGAGACACCTGTCACATCACCCGTCCTACCCTGAGTGCTGTAAGAAATTGAAACACTAGTGAGTAGGATATTTTTCCTAGTGAAAACAGCCAGTTGAATACAAACCTGGTTCCCCTCCACCAGGGCTGCGTCTTTCGTGGCACCTGAATTGCTATAGCTTGCGTGTCCAGTGCCTATTTCACGGTCATTGATCCATAAAAATAATAAAGTCAGGAGAACCAAATGAGCGACTTTACTCGCCGCAATTTTCTCAAAACGGCCTCCCTTGCGTCCGCTGCCGTCGCGACCGCAGGGCTTGGCCTTTACAGCGGCAAGAGTGAGGCCGCCGAGTTCAAGCTTAAATTTGCCAACAACCTGCCTATCACCCATTCGATGAATGTGCGGGCACGGGAAATGGCCAAGGCGGTACGCGAAGAAACCAACGGTGCGGTACAGATCCAGGTATTCCCCAGCAGCCAGCTGGGCAGCGACACCGACACCCTGGCGCAGGTGCGCTCTGGCGCCGTCGACATGTTCGCCCTGTCGCCGGTGATTCTCGGCACCCTGGTGCCGTCGGTGCAGATCAGCGCGGTGGGGTTCGCCTTCAAGGATTACGATCAAGTCTGGAGCGCGATGGACGGTGAGTTGGGTGCCCACGTTCGATCTGAAATTGCCAAGACCGATACCCTGTTCGCCTTCGACAAGATCTGGGACAACGGTTTTCGGGTAACCACCACCAGTACCCGGCCGATCGTGACCCCTGACGACCTGAAGGCCATGAAACTGCGCGTGCCGCCCAGCCCGATCATCATGTCGATCTTCCGCGCATTTGAGGCCGCCCCCACCAGTATCAACTTTTCGGAAGTGTATTCGGCGCTGCAGACCCGCATTGTCGAAGGCCAGGAAAACCCCCTGACCCTGGTCTCGTCGGCCAAACTCTACGAGGTGCAAAAATACTGCTCGCTGACCAACCACGTCTGGGATGGCTTCTGGATGCTGGGCAACAATGCCTCGTTCAGCCGCCTGCCTGCGGATTTGCAAGCCATTGTCAGCAAGCACATCAACACTGCCGTCATGTCCCAGCGCAATGACCTCGCCAAGCTTCAAGGCACCATCCGCGAGACTTTGAAACAGCAGGGCCTGGAGTTGGTCGAGTCGCCGCCGGAGCCGTTCCGTGAGCGCCTGCAGTCCGCCAACTACTACGCCGACTGGCACGAGAAGTTCGGCGACGCTGCCTAGGCAATCCTCGAAAAATACTCCGGGAAACTCGCATGATGGGCGCGTCGGTGGCAGTGGCCCCCACTACTTCCATGCGCCTGCCGGCCCGGGCGCTCGTGTTTCTCAATACCTGGTCCATTCATGTGGTCGGAGCGATCACCGTTGCTCTGCTGGTGATCGAGACCTGCGTGTTGCTGGCGGGTGTGATTTCCCGCTACGTGATGCACAACCCGTTGATCTGGGCGGACGAACTGGCCTCTTCGCTGTTCATCTGGCTGGCCATGTTCGGCTCGGTGCTGGCCCTGGACCGCGGCGAACACATGCGCATGTCCGCCCTGGTGAACAAGCTTCCGGTGGCCTGGCGCGGATTCTGTGAAACGCTTTCGGCGCTGGTGGTGTGCCTGTTCGTGCTGGTGATCATCGGGCCAGCCATGGAGCACTCCCATGAGCAGATGTCGATCACGACTCCGGCCCTGGGCATTCCCGACGGCTTGCGGGCTGCGGCGTTGCCGGTCGGCGCGATCCTGATGCTGCTGGCTGCGGTGTCGCGCATGGCGCGGTATTCCACGATGCGCCAGTTCATGGCCGGGGTCGGCGTGGTGGCGGTCGTTGCCGCTGCTTTGTGGCTCAGCCAGCCGCTGCTGGTGGGGATGGGTAACTACAACCTGATCATCTTCTTCCTGGTGCTGCTGGGCGCCTGCGTGTTTGGTGGCATCCCGATCGCCTTCGCCTTCGGTACTGCAACCATCGCCTATCTGGCGCTGGTCACCCACGCGCCGTTGTCGATCGTGGTCGGGCGCATGGACGAAGGCATGTCGCACATGGTGCTGCTGGCGGTGCCGCTGTTCGTCATGCTGGGGGTGGTGCTGCAGCTTTCGGGCATGGCCAAGACGTTGATCGATTTCATGGCCTCACTGCTGGGGCATGTGCGGGGCGGGTTGCAGTATGTGTTGCTGGGGGCGATGTTTCTGGTGTCGGGGATTTCCGGCTCCAAGGTTGCCGACATGGCAGCGGTGGCTCCGGCGCTGTTTCCTGAAATGAAGAAACGTGGCTCCGAACCTGAAGAGCTGGCGGCGCTGCTGGCAGCCACCGGAGCCATGACCGAGACGATCCCGCCGAGCCTGGTGTTGATCACCATCGGTGCAGTCTGCAGTGTGTCCATTACGGCCTTGTTCATCGGCGGCCTGATGCCGGCGGTGGTTGCCACCGTGGTCATCGCGCTGGTGTGCTGGTGGCGTTCACGCAAGGAGGCCATGCCCACCGTCAAGCGCGCACCGCTGTCGGTCATCGCCCGTACGTTCATGATCGCCTTGCCTGCTCTGGCGCTGCCATTGCTGATTCGAGTGGCCGTACTGGAAGGCGCAGCCACCGCCACCGAAGTCTCAACCATCGGTGTGGCTTATGTGGTGATGGTCGGACTGGTGATGCACCTGTTCATGCGCCACATCGAGTTCAGAAGGGTGTACCCGATGATGCTCGAGGCAGGGGCATTGTCCGGCTCGATTTTGCTGATCATCGGTATGGCATCTGCAATGGCCTGGGCACTCACGCAGTCCGGGTTCTCGGCCGCGCTGGTGGACCTGATCAGCGAGATTCCGGGGGGTACGATTGGCTTCATGGTCGTAACCATTCTTGTGTTCGTGATTCTGGGCAGCGTCCTGGAGGGGATCCCGGCGATCGTGCTGTTCGGTCCGCTGATGTTCCCGTTGGCGGAAATGCTCGGGATCCACCCGGTGCACTACGCGATGGTGGTGATCCTGGCCATGGGTATCGGTCTGTTCGCACCGCCCCTGGGCGTCGGTTTCTACGCTGCCTGCGCCATCAGCAAAGTGTCCTCGGACCATGTTATCCGCCGCGTCTGGGGTTACCTCGGCGCACTGATCGTGGCGTTGATCATCGTTGCCTGTTTCCCGTGGATCTCCATCGGTTTCCTTTAAGAGAGCATTTGTCATGAGCCAATTAGCGAACAGAAAAATCACGCCTGTTGCAGCGCTGGGCCGTGTGGCCCTGGTCACGGGAGCGGCGATGGGGATTGGTGCTGCCATTGCCGAACGGCTGGGGCACGACGGGCATACCGTGGTGGTTGCCGATATCAACCTGGCTGCGGCCGAAGAAATGGTTGCCGGTCTCAAGGCTCAAGGCATTGAAGCGCTGGCGCTGGCCATCGATGTGGGCGACGCGCAGTCTATTGCGGCGGCATTCGAGGAGCTGCACCAGCGCTTCGGTCGTTGCGATGTCCTGGTCAACAACGCCGGGATCGCCAAGACCCAGGCCTTCCTGGAGTGTGACCTGGCTGACTGGCAGCGGGTATTGAACATCAACCTCACCGGCTCCCTGTTGTGCGGCCAGCACGCGGCCCGCCTGATGGAGTCCAACGGCTGGGGGCGGATCATCAATGTCGCGTCCATCAGTGGAATGCGGGCGAGCATGGGTCGCACGGCTTACGGCACCTCCAAGGCGGCGATCATCGGCCTGACCCGGCAGATGGCCGTGGAGCTGGCTGACTTGGGTATCACCGTCAACGGCATCGCGCCTGGCCCGGTGGACACACCGTTGACCCAGAGGCTGCACTCGGCCAAAACCCGGGACTCCTACGCTCGTTCAGTGCCGATGCGTCGATACGGAACGCCTGCGGAAATGGCAGGGGCGGTTGCGTTTCTGGCGTCGGACGATTCTTCGTATATCAGCGGTCACGTGATTCCGGTGGACGGCGGCTACATGGCGTCGGGCATTCTGGAAATCTAAGGGACCGTGGCGCGTCCACTCAATCGGTGGACGCCGCACCTGCTTGTCAAACGCGTCGCTCCCTGAGCACTGCGCCTGCCTGATCGCGCCTGAATTTTCGGAAATACCCATGAACGCCATTGTTACGCCTTTGAATCAAGCTGCCATCCCCGACCTGATTGCCCACCTTAAAACCATCGTTGGTCCCAGCCATGTGCTGACGCAAGCCAGCGACACGGTGCGCTTTCGCCAGGGCTTTCGTTTTGGTCAGGGCAACGCCGTCGCTGTGGTATGCCCGGGTTCGTTGCTTGAGCAATGGCAGGTGGTCAAAGCCTGTGTCGGCGCCGACCTGATCGTCATCATGCAGGCGGCCAACACCGGCTTGACCGGCGGCTCGACCCCAGATGGCGTATACGATCGCAAGGTCGTGATCATCAATACCCTGCGCATGCGCAAGGTCCAGGTGATCGAGGAGGGGCGGCAGGTGATCTGTTTTCCCGGCTCAACCCTGGATCAGCTGGAAGCAGTGCTCAAGCCCCTGGGCCGCGAACCGCACTCGGTAATCGGTTCGTCGTGCATTGGGGCCTCGGTCTTCGGTGGCGTCTGCAACAACTCCGGGGGTTCGTTGATACGCCGCGGTCCGGCCTATACCGAGATGTCGCTGTATGCCCAACTCGATGCACAGGGCCAGTTGCATCTGGTCAACCACCTGGGGGTCAATCTGGGAGATACCCCCGAGCAGATCCTGAGCAACCTGGATGCCGGTCGGTACAGCGAGGCGGATATCAAGGCCGACGCCGGGCGTGGGTCCGATCATGGCTATGCGGACCATGTGCGTGATATCGACGCGTCCACACCCGCCCGGTTCAATGCCGACAAACAGCGCCTGCACGAGGCCAGCGGCAGCGCGGGCAAGTTGGCGGTGTTCGCGGTGCGCCTGGACACCTTTGCTGCCGAATGCGATACCGCGGTCTTATACATTGGCACCAACGATTCCGCAGACCTGACCGACATCCGTCGGCACATGCTCGAGCATTTTCCCGAGCTGCCCATCGCCGGTGAATACATGCACCGCGATGCTTATGACGTGGCGGCTGAGTACGGGAAGGACACCTTTCTGATGATCCATCACCTGGGCACCCGGCGCCTGCCGAAAATGTTTGCCCTCAAAAGCCGGGTGGACAATTTTCTCGGGCGGTTCAGCGGGTTGCGACCGCACTTATCAGACCGTGTCCTGCAAGGGGTCGCACGTTGTTTTCCCGATCACCTTCCCAAGCGCATGGCCAACTTTCGTCAGCGGTATGAGCATTACTTGATGCTGAAGGTCTCGGCGGCTTCCCTTGAACCGGCCGAGGCTTACCTGAGTCAATTGTTCGAGGGGCGCGAGGGAGATTACTTTCGCTGCACTGCAGAGGAGGGCAGCAAGGCGTTCCTGCATCGGTTCGCGGCAGCCGGTGCGGCGATTCGGTATCGGGCGATCCATGACAAAACGGTTGAAGATATCGTGGCGCTGGACATCGCCCTGGCGCGCAACGACCGCGACTGGTTCGAGACGCTACCGGCATCCATTGAGCAGCAACTGGTACTGAAGTTGTACTACGGGCATTTCTTCTGTCACGTCTTCCATCAGGATTACATCGTGCGCAAGGGCAGCGATTGCCTGGCGGTGGAGCATGCGATGTGGGCGCTTCTGGACGAGCGTGGTGCCGAATACCCGGCAGAGCACAACGTAGGCCATCTCTATCCTGCGAAACCCGATCTGAAGGCGTTCTACAAGGAGCTGGATCCGTGCAATGCCTTCAATCCGGGCGTGGGAAAGACCTCGAAGTGTCGACATTGGCAGGGGGAGGGCTGAGCGGGGCGGGCAAAAATGCGGTGAGGCGATCAGCATCATGGCACTTTTTTTTAGCGATGAACTTCCCCCTCATCCTTGTTACCTCCCACTTCATTTTCGGAACAGGTCAAATGCTGTTGTAGGCAAAAAAGTGCTTTTAATGTATGAGGGGGAGCTTTAAATCGGTCTACTGTTCTATCACCTCAACTTCGTTGCTATGCCGTAGTGAACTAAAGGCTGGAAGAGTTAAACCTGAGTACCTTGGACCGATGGGTTTTTAGCTGGTCGCAGGTTTCCTTTGCGGCGAAGCTACAGTCGTGTGTGCTTAGCATCGAATAGATCGAATGTGAACTGACGGTCAGCTGCCTATCCATCGAACCCATCGCGACGTGCGCTCCATGCTGGGGCGAGTCGATGCTAAATGCTGGGGTAAATGGATGTGTTCAACAGCCTGTATAGAGTGTCGCATTTATTGGTAGAAGGACTTTAATCGAGCTTGATTAGGCGGCTACTATATTCTCGCGGGACAAAATAAATAATTCATTGATCAAGTAGGCGCTATTTACTTTCTATGTTGAGCATGCAGCAGTTGATCTTCATGTTGTGCGTGTAAAAACTGTGTCTGATAGAAAATTCTTACTTTATCATTGTCCCAGATGCCACCACGGTATGAACCCGGAGCAATATTTTTGAATGCGTGCGAAAAGTCATCTGGCAGAGGCCGGCTAAAAGGGTGCGAAAGCCACATGCGCAATAGAAGCCTTTCGTTTTTCTGATCTTGGTACGCTTCCCGCGAATGCAAAGTGGTATGACTATTCAAAAAAAGTATATCGCCTTTACTAAGCGTGAGATTGAAGCCAACGTCTGTACATTTAGCATGCTGGTCAATGGCGTCAAGAAGCTCAATCATTGGTCCATTTAGCGGGTAGTCTTTTTTGACATTGTCGTTTTCTATAAAGCAACGAATATAATGCGCCACAAATTTGGAAGTGCTTGAGGCAGAGTGAAATATTTTTGAGAGATAAAAAGCTTTCTCGCGCTCAGTAGTCTCTCCGTGCCGACTAAAGGGGAAGTAGCTGTCGATGATATTGTGTTTTGATGTCGGTATGTTTTCTTTGATCTTGTCATATAGCTTTACTGAATTGACTATTCTGGTAGTGCCACCATTGCCTGCCTGTGCAAAACAAAGCAGGACATTTAAATCACACCTGTCGGTATGAAGAGGTATTGATGCTCTGGATCTGTAGCCCCTGCTCGTAGATAATATATTGCTCGACGGCTTAAAGGTGATCTCCTCTAAGAAGTTGGGGTTTGGGGTTTGCGAGACTGGCCATCCGATATGCCGGCAGACATTGATGAGCACAGACTTTGCGCGATTAAGATTATGCCCGCTGTATGAGTTTTTTAAAACAACACATCCACTGCCTGTCTCAAGTTCGCTTACGATTTTTTCGGCTATGTCCATCATGGGCGCACTTAATTTACTGGCCTTAAAAAAGCTGGCGAAGTAGGCGTCCTCATTAAACTCTTGGTAGTCTTCATTGTAGATAGGCGGGCAAATTATCGTTTTCACTGTTTTATTTCCTGGTTAGGCTATTAATCACCCAATACTCATCTCTTTGATCATGGTGAGGTTTTTACGAGTAAGGCTGACTATTCGGCCACTTGAAAGTATAAAGGCAGGCTCGAACGGATGTATAAAGCACGAATAGACTTTGATGCTGTCATCGTCTATCAGGGGGGTGTAATATATTTCTCCTTTTGCTTGGGTCACCTTGTTAGTGAGTTGGTCGAGGTGCTGCGAGATATTCAGTTCGCCAATGCTCTCGCAATTGTCAGTGTAGTCGCGCTCTACGATATCAAAAAAGTCTCCGCGAATATCTGTAATGTTGAAGAATTTCATCACGTCATCTTTATTCATGTCTCCATATTCTTTCTCGTACCATGCCTCCATGATTGCTTGCCTTCCTTCCTCAGCGCTGTTCAATATTGAGTGTGGATGTGTTCGGCGCTGCATCATTTCTGTCAATGCTCTTTCAAGCGCATATTTATTATGGAGAGACGCTCCTCCAGAGAATGTTCTAAAAGCGGGTTCAGGGTGGTCAAGGAAAGCAAGGTAAGTCGGAACTTTCCAGCGCTTCGAGGTGATGTCGACAATATGCAGCTTGCTTCCATGAAGCTCCTTGCTGCAAGAGAAATACAGTGCTTTTAAGTCATCAGGAAGGCTTGAAGGGCGAATGCGTGTGTAGTTGTTATGTTTGTTGAACGCGACAAAGTTAATTATAAATTCGCCGAGTGTATAGCGCTCAATAATTTCGGAGATACTATGAATGAGGCACTCATTAGCGCTTGTTCCTGCTGAAATTCCATTGGTGGTACTGTATTTCATTAAAGATGAGTAATCAAATGTATCACCCTGTCTCTGTTCTTTTGTAAAAGCACGGTGTTTGGGGTATCCCTCTTCTGCTTCGATAAAGGACGGATTGATCAGGGCAAGTGGCAGATAAACTTCATCGTGATCGCCCAGTCTTCTATACGCCGTGCACATGACATCCCCAGCGTCATCAGAAAGCAAGGAGTACGGAATATCCTCATACCATTCAGGTTTCAGTAAGGCTGTCGAGGTTACTAATTTTATTTGTTCTTTTATAAAGTCATAGTGCAGGGCACTATGTTCTATGGCTTCAAATATCGCGGAGACCATTGACTGCATGGCATTAATGCCCTTTCCGCCACCGGTACTGATTTCTTCCCCGTCCTTGCGCAGCGTACAGATATAAGACTCGGGAGCTTCGCCATACGCCTCAAATTGGAGCGTGATATTCTTGTTGCGTAAGTATTTTTGTGCGAGATGCAATGCTTCATCCAGCCCTATGGTTCTTTCAAATGGCAATGTGTTTTTCATATTTGACCTTTGTGTTGAGCGCCCCCTCCTCTCTATTTAAAGGGGGGGCAGTATTTATATATTTCCGGAGAGGGCGCTATTTGATTTTTAGGGGGGGTATTTTTTTATAGATCTCCACTCCGATATTTCGGACTATTTGCTTTTCGGTTGCGGACATGTGTTTTTTATGTCGGGCGGACTGCATTACGGCGATGACATATATGTCATTTGGACATCCCATTACATTCTCCTTTTTTTGAAAAAATACGCTTGGGTTTTTAATAAAAATTTGCTGTGTAAATTGTTAAGGCGTTGGGTGTGCTGTCGTAACCTTCCCAATGTTGTAGGCACGAATAGGGTTCGTGCACCCTCCTTTTATGTTTCTTCAGGGTTGATAGTTTTTTGCACATCCTCCCTAGGTGTCCGCCTCGGAGTGAGAGGGACTGATAAGTAAAAGCTAACCGATGGTATTTGATGATTTCCGATCTGATGTAGCCCGAATACATGCTTGCCACGCCGGTGCTTTTGATTTGTTTTTAATATCGTGAACTGCCTCATAAAGAGTGCCTTTATATGACGGTCGTTTGCTCTTATTGATTCATCGAAGGTTGCATTTCACCTGGAATATTGAGCGGGCTAATGCTATTGGCTCAGTTGCTTCCAATGGCGAGACTCTGACATCGGGCGGATTTTTTTCTGAGCGATGAAATCGTTTTGATGTGGCTCGTGAGATCGATTGGCGACGGGGCTGCTTGTTAGCGAAAGACTTGAGGTCAGCTTCTTGGTTACATCTAGACATTTGGTCGACTCCAAGATCCTACGATTAAGTCGGAAGATTATGTTCTCTTAGTCGCAGATTTCACTGTTCGGTTCCACTGTTTCGTACAAGTAGCGGTAATAAAGTATTAGGCGAGTACGTTACGTTTTCTTAGATGCTTTTTTTGCGGAAATATGTTCCCCCCCCCCCCCTGCACGCAGGGGCGCAATTCAATGAAATGCGTTGCCTTTAATTGCCGCAGGTCATGATGGTCAAACGGGCGAGAACTCCAGAGAGTCTTTCATGCCTGGTAGCTTCTGTATAAAGGGAGGGCGACATGCCCCCTGAAACGCTAGCGCCACATAGGGTTTTTGAGGGAGAGGGCTTTAAAAAAGGCATTAAAAAGCCGGCTTGTGGGCGGCTTTTCTAGCGTCCATCAAAGTCCGCGCACATCTGGAAGCACAACGTCAGAGACCCGTAAATAAAGGCTTTAATGCTTTTTTATGTCCATTGCTTGCCAGTGCCCGCTAACATCATCTACCGTTCCGGGTATGGGCCTGGGTATGGGCTGATTTTCTGGTGGGTATATGGTCAAGCTGACAGTCAAGGGAATCGCCGGGTTGTTGAAATCCGGTAAACGAGGTTACGCCGGTGACGGCGGAAACCTGTATTTCAAGTACAACGTTGATGGCAAAGGAAGCTGGATTTTTCGCTACAAGTGGAACGGCAAGTCCCGTGATATGGGGCTTGGGTCTTATCCAGACATCAGCCTGCCCGATGCTCGTGCCAATGCTCTGGAGGCTCGCCGGGTGTTGAATACAGGCGCAGACCCGCTGTCGGAGCGAGAGGTCGCACGCGAAGCTCACAGAGCTGTAGAGCGGGCTGCTGAGGCCAAGCGTCACTCGTTCAAAAGTATTGCCCTTGAGTATCACCAAGCGCATAGCGGAAAGCACTCTGAGAAGTGGCGAAAGGGTTGGGTCCGAAAAATGGAGAAGTATGCGTTTCCATTGATCGGTGACCTTCCTGCTGAGGTGGTTACGGTGGATCATGTGCAAAAGATTTTGAAGCCCATATGGGGGGAGAAAACTCGCACGGCGGACGAGGTTCGGGGGCAAATCGAGCAGGTGCTCGATGCTGCAAAAGCGCGAGGTTTACGAGGGGGTGAGAATCCAGCGCGTTGGCGGGGGAACTTGGAGCATCTCCTCTCCCGAGATGCGAAGAAAGCAGCCCGAAAGCGCCAGCATTTTGCAGCTATGAAGTGGTCTGAATTGCCTGTGTTGATGGCGAATCTTCGAAAGGATGACACTCTCCCATCGTTTGCTGCTCAGCTATTGATTTTGACTGGTGCGCGGGCTCACATGGCCCGGTTTGCATGTTGGGAGGAGTTCGATTTTGATTCTAAGATCTGGGTGCTATCGGCTGAACGCATGAAGGCGCGGAAGTCGTTTGCAATCCCACTCTCCGAGCAGGTTATAGGCATGCTCGCCAAGATTCCACGCATTGAGGGGAGCTCATTCCTTTTCCCAGGGCGAGGAAAGAGCGGGGTTATGCATGCAAATGCCGTGCGTACACTTCTGCATGGGATGAAGCACGCTGACATCACCCGTCACGGGTTTCGATCTACATTTCGGGACTGGGCTGCGGAAAACACGGATCACGCTCGGGAAGTCTGTGAAATGGCGCTTGCACATGACGAGCGTGATCAAACTGAAGGGGCATACTCTCGAACTGACTTTCTCGAAAAACGCCGGCCATTAATGCAGGAGTGGGCGGACTACAGCACCGCCACGCTTGCCCCTATACAGAGTGCCGTAGAGCAGATTTAGGAAAACCCGTTATGAAACAATCAGCTAAGAGCCCACGACAACAGAAAGGTGTTGAGCCCATGCGGCCAGACCACGAGCGTTTGAGTTTTCTAACCGTGAACCAGGCACTCGAAAGCATCAAGGTTATGACAGGTTTGTGTATGAATCTTGAGGACCTGATTAGTCAATGCGAGGAGGGTCTCTGCATCGCCTATATCGCAGGAGATCCATTGACGGGCGTTGTTCAAGTGGCTGAATCAGATGAAGCTGCGACAGCAGTGTTCGGCGCAGGTAGTCAGCGGATAGTGAATATTCAGCGATTGCAGGGGCTAAGCTTGGATGCTGCGGCAGCGCTTGTTTTAGCAGGGCCTGTTTTTTCGGATGTGCCGGACGATTACGAGGAGACTGTGCGAATTTGGGAGGCCCAAGTGCCCCGAGCAGTCGCCAGGCTTAGGTTCAAGCCAATTGATATTCAAGCGCTAGCCGAATCATTGGTCGGTCCGGCTCCGTCTTCCCGCCCTCTGGAGAAACGTGAACGTCAAAGCATGGCGAAGCTGATCGCAATACTTGTTGAAATGAATGGGCTGGACCGCCTGGGCCATTACAAACTAGGCGAAGTGTTGCTGAAAGAAGCGGCAAGGCTGGGGCTTTCGCCCATATCGGTAAACACCATCGTCACCCACCTTCGGAATGGTCGGGACCCCCGCGACGCCTGATAGGACTTATTGAGATTTTGGTCAATATCAATTGAGACTTTGGCTGCCGCGTATTGCTTACCTTGCTCCCACACCAACCAACGCCACCGAGCACCAGGGAGCAAGTAATGAGCAGTTCCACTCAGCAATTAGTTCAGAACCGTCGAATCCTTCGACTTCCAGATGTTGAACTGCGCAGCGGATTCAAGCGCGCTCACATCTATAGCCTCATCAGCCAAGGACGATTTCCGAAGTCAATTCAGCTTGGTTCGAGAGCCGTCGGCTGGGATTCGCTTGCAATCGAAAAATGGGTTGAGGATCGCATTTTTGGCGAACCTATCGCTCGCCCTTCTGCGGAAGGAGCAGTCTGATGACGACTATCGCTTATGTCCTCGCCAGCAGCACTGATGATCAAAGCGCTTTCCTCCAAGTTCGTGATATCGGTAAAACCGATCACTGGTTCGTAGAAGAAGCGTCTTGCGGATCTATCAGCATTCTCAAGCGGCCGGAGTTTCTGAAGGCTCACAAGTTTCTTCGTAAAGGCGACACGTTTGTCGTTGCCACAGTCGACACTCTGAGCAACAGCCCAAGGGAAGTGCTTGAAGCTTTGCAAATGTTGCAGAAGAAAGGCGTCTCGATTGTCTTCGTGCGAGAAGACTTTAACCTTTCCACTACCTTTGGAAGGGCGTACTTGGCAACGCTGAGGTCCATGGTGAAACTGGAGCGCACCCTGCTGGGCACGCATGGGGGAGCTCTGGCAACAAAGCGGATCGGAGTTCCGGGCGTGATCAGCTCTCAGCCGGAATCCTGAATCGGACTGGCTCAGAGGGTGTACTTTTTGAGCCATTAAATCTGGTCCGCGCTATCAACGAAAAGACTAGATATCGCGACAGCTCAAATCTGTTGTTTTAATCTGAGCCATCGCTTATATTCTGAGCCATACTTTTGAGCTATAGAGCGAAGCGCCTCAGTGACAGTCCTAGCCTATGTCCGCGTCAGTACAGAAGATCAGAGCACGGAGGCCCAGCGCCACTCTATTGCTCAACTGCATAAGGTTGAGCACTGGTTTGCTGACGAGGCCACCAGCGGGGCGACGAAGGCGATACAGCGTCCCGGCTTTGCAGAGCTTTTCAAGTTTGCTCGCAAGGGCGATACATTGATCGTATCTGCAATTGATCGTTTGGGAAGAGACACCATTGATCTGCTCGAAACAGTCGAAGCGTTGAAAACTAAAGGAGTAGCAGTCGTCTCAATGCGGGAAGGCTTCGATTTATCCAGCCCAATCGGAAAAGCCATGCTAACCATGTTGGCTGCTGTCGCCGAGTTAGAACGCTCCAACATCAAGGCCCGTCAAATGGCAGGTATTGCGCGGGCTCGTGCAACTGGTCAAAAACTAGGCGCTCCTAAGAAAATTGACGATACAGCCGTCTCTACCTGGCGTAAGGCCAACTCAGCAACGATTCAGGAAACAGCCGAACAGTTCGGGATTTCGATTGCGGCTGTTAAAAGAGCTTGCGCCAGCAAGTCCTCAGTCAACGTACAGGTGCAATGAGCATGGCTGGCAAACAGAAAAATCCAGATCAAGCTGCACAGGCCGTGATTCTCCGGGAGGCAGGGTGGACGATTTCTGCAATTGCAGAACGGCTGTCGATCAGTATCAGTACTGCTCAGAGGCTTTTCAAAAAGCATAATGCTGTGGCTGGCGTCGGAACCCAGGCACTGATTGAAAAAGCCAGAGAAGAGCTACTTGCTACAGCATTTTCTTTGGATGCCGTGCAACAGACAATCGCTTCACTGGTAGCTGACGATCTGGCACTGAATCAGCAAATCAGAATAAAACTTGCAAATGCCGTTGAAGCTCTCGACCCAACGGCCCCAATCGCTTTCAGGGGGCTTGCGGCCGCAGCTACCACGCTGAAGTTAACGCAGGACGTGACGCGACGTGCGCTTCCTCTAGAAAAGCTGAATCAAGCCCTCGCCTTCGAAGAGCTCCCAGAGCTAAAGATTCACTTTATGACTGAGCATGACGTTGCAGAAATGCGGGCACAGCAGCGCCTGGAAGAGGCTGAACGCGATGGCAATAGTGATGGCGTAGAAGACGAGCTAGAAACTATGCGCTATCTCGAAACTAGGCGTGTTGCGCTTTTACAGCAGCAGGATGATGACATTGTTTGCGAAGGCTTTGACTCACACATGACCTGACCATGACCGGCCAATCGTCAAACCCTTAGAACCTACTGTAAGCATCGAACACCTTGGACTCATTCAGGGCACCATTATTTTGAAAATCTGGCCCTAGATTGTGCGGGCAGACAAGGCTGCTATGACCTCCAAATACCAGAGTCCATTCAAGGAAGGCGAGGTTCCACAAATCCTACAGAAGCTGCACGACAGCGAGCTACGCCGTCATGCAGAGCAAATTGCAACTCGGGACTCAATCCGAGCGCTATTTGAGGAGGATTGGTTTGCAGATGAAGGAGCTGTCGATGCCGCCTCGGAGAGCAGAGATGCGGAGTTCGATGACTTGAGCCTGTTACTCAACGAAGCACCAGCAGTCCTCTCAGAGCCCCATTTAGAAGATTTAAAGACTTCGCCCTTGGATGTACTGTGCCCACAGCAAGGTAATCCAGGGCAGACGAACCATGTCGAAGCTGGAGTAAATGCAAAAATAGGCCGCTCAAATCGGGCTGGTCAACCGCTCTCTACGCCAGGTAGGGCTGGGCTTGTAGCTAGATTTCATCTAGACCATACCGAGCGTGTTGTAGCTATTAGAGCTATTGGAAAACTACACATAGACCCTGATGATCAGCTTGAGAAACTACTGAAAACAGATGCCTTCATCCAGAAACTGATGAAAAGCTATCAGGGTGTAGGTGAGCTTCCGGAGTGGGCTAAATTTGTTAGTCCGCAAATGAAGCAGTACTTCCGTCTCCACCTGCTGTGCACCAAAACAGACGCCAAAACGATCACCATTCGACTTGATCATGACTCAGCAGAGGCGGCGTTAGCGGCACCACGGGGGGCAGCCAACTTTCTCGCTGAGATCATCAAGCGAACCTTGGCGAAGCTAGGCATCGATACCGACCTAGCTTTCAACCTGGAATTCAACCATACCGGCAGTATTGAGAATCATCCTCTCCATATTCACGGAGCGTTCTGCATCCCGGAGGACAGGGTGAAGGCGGTTTCAGAGGCTCTCAGGAAGGCGCTGGCGATGGATTACAGACAGCGCTACAAGAATCTTGCCGTACACATAGAGCAGCCCCGAAACGCTCGCTGGTGGGCTACCTACTGCATCAAAGAGTACGGCATCACCGCTAGTAAACTTGAAGCTGAGCGAGGGCGAAAAAACCGTCCGGACTACGCCACTCAAAAGTTGACGCAGGAGACGAAGGCTTTCTATGAGGACATCGGTGTTTGGCTTAATACCTGAACAAGCAACGAGCAACGAGCCGCCAAACTACCTGCAATCCAGCTCGGACAATGCGAGCCGATCAGCGCCAACAGGCAGGGAGCTCTATGCGGCCCAACAGGGCTTGATCGGTGTGATCTTTACATTCAGCGACCACTTCAAACCTCATCGGAAGCTCGTACTGGCTGGGGAAAATTTTCGGGATCAATGCGGGACGGGTGTAGGTATCCACCACCTTGATTTCGGCGTAGGCAGTACAAATTTGCTGGCGGTACATTGCGTATTAAATCGGCCAATCGTGCCTCATGGCTGTTTCCGCAGGCGAGGACAACGACTGACACTTTGGCAAGGATTTTCTGAACATATTGCTCGTTAAGGTCATCGGCCTGGCTGTTGCGGATCACGCCGGAAGGATTCGTAGAGTAGTTTGGATAGAGATTCAGAATGTGGAAGCCACCCCAGCCCCAGTTAGCAGCCAAGTTACCGCACTTGAAGACGGTGGTGTCGTTCCGAATTTCGTCAGCTTGCGATGGGTTTGCGCACAGAAAGGCACCTATTGGCAAGCACTCATCCCATATGCGACTTAGCACGAATCGATGTTTGCCACAGTCTGACTTGATTACTGCCGACTTGGTGGTTGAACTGCATTCGATGGTCTTCATTAGCTCTTCCAATTAACCTTTTTGAGCTCGCGGAAAGCCCTCAGGTCTAGTTTTCCTGATAGCTGCGCTCAATCAACGCTTTGGCCCTTTCCAAGTCGGACTGGGTGCGCAGGCTCAGTTCCAAATCGCCGGTACCCCAGTGACCGATGGCGCGCACATCACGACTGAAGTCCTCGATAAGCTCGACCGAATCTGGATTGAGTTTGAGGTAAAGCTGTAGCCGCTTAGACTGCACCACTACGCTGGCGAAGTTCTTCAAGCGGCGGAAAGCCAGGTAGAGCTTCAGAGGCTTCTCTTGCACATCATCGCCGAGGGAGTGCAGATAGCTGGTCGTCTGCTCGAAGAGTCCAGCGATTTCCGACGGAGCTTGTGCTAGTTGCTCCTGCCAAGTCTTGTCCTTGCTGATAGATGCCGGTTTATCTATGCCATTGTCCACAGACTTAGCTGTAGCGGAGGTATCCGCCACGCTCACCACGTTGACCAGCTCAAGCAAAAGCAGATCATCTCCAAATAGCTTGTAGCGGATAAGCTCAATGTTGCGTTGAATTAGCTGAACGGCATGTTGGTCGTAGCGGGTGAAGTCAGCGGCTATACATAAAAGTCGCGTGCCGCTCCACTCAATTTGATCGGCCGCATCCTTACCCAATTTTTCCATCACCAGCCAGCGAAACTCAGCCTGATGATCCAGCAGCCAGTCGAGATAGAACAATCCCTGATTGATCACATTTTCGTTACTGTGGCGCTTGTATTCGATAATCACCGGGCAGCCGTTCTCGTCCAGACCTAGAGAGTCGATACGGCCCTTGTGGGTCTTACCTGTGGTGTACTCAGTCGCAATAAATCGCACCCCTAGAAAGGTCTCCATCTGGGCTTCGATTAAGTTTTGTAGCTGCTTTTCTACCGCGACTGCACGCCCCGGCAACTCACAGGCAATGCCCAAGCCACCCAAGCGAAAAAGCTGTATGTCACTCATCCCGCCATCCTTGATAACAACGTGCCTGTCTTGAAACGTGCCTGTCTTGATTTGACTAAACAATGCTGAAGTATTTTCAATCATCGCGCCCCTTGCCTGATTTTCAGCTAACGTGCTTGCGTAAGCTAGCCCTATGTAGTGGTCTAATGAAACCGGACACCCTTTTAGGCGAGAATACTCGCCAGATCGAGGTGTCAGATGACCAAACAACGCCGTACCTTTTCCGCTGAATTCAAACGCGAGGCTGCCGACCTCGTGCTC